>NZ_MPPI01000007.1:164687-206791 GCF_001895925.1 Phormidesmis priestleyi ULC007
CGGCAGCAACGAGACGACGCAAAACAAACGCTAGAGGTGAGCCGCGAGGCCGCAAATGCTTCCGCCGCCAGCGCTGAGGCTTGGGTGCAAGAGCAGACTGAACTGCGGCACCAAATTGACACGCTACTGACCCGTCTAGAACCCAAACGCACCGAGCAAGCGCAACTGCAAGAACGTGCCAGCCAGCTTGCGCGACAAATTCAAGAACAGACGCGATCGCAGCAAACCCTCACACACCAACTCACCGAAAAACAAGCCGAACAAACTCAACTCGCCACGTCTCTAGAGCAAGCTACCCCTCAAATTCAGTCGATCGCGCAGGCGGTGTCTGCTGCCGAGCAGGAGGCACAAGTTCAGAAAGAGACGCAAACGCGACTATTAAACGAGCAGCGAGACAAACAGCGCACGTTAGACAAGCTAGAAGCCCAATCCCAGGCGATTCAAGAAGCTCAGGGCACCCACGCCACGCAAGTGATTCTCAAAATGGGAATGTCAGGCGTACACGGACTCGTCGCCCAACTTGGACGGGTGGAACCGCGCTATCAAGTCGCACTAGAAACGGCGGCAGGCGGGCGATTAGGTCAATTGGTCGTGGATGATGATGCGATCGCCGCTGCCGCGATTGAGATTCTCAAACAAAAACGCGCCGGACGAGCCACATTTCTGCCGCTCAACAAAATCAGAGCCGGAAAAGCTCCCTCTGCCAGCACGTTGCGATCTATGGGGGGCTGTGTTGACTTTGCGATTAATTTAATTGAGTGTGACGATCGCTATTGGGAAGTGTTTTCTTATGTGTTTGGCAGCACGGTGGTCTTTCAGGCAATGGGCGACGCTCGACGATATATCGGGCAATATCGAATCGTGACGCTTGATGGAGAATTGCTTGAGCAAAGCGGAGCCATGACGGGCGGTAGTTCTGGGGGTCGATCGCCGATTCGGTTTGGCACGGTGGACGCGGGTGAGTCAGCCGAAATTACGACATTGAAAGAACGCCTTAAAGTGATCGATGCGATTCTGTTTCGATGTGAGGATGCGCTAGAAAAGGCGACGATCGCCCACCAAAAAGCGATGCAGCACCTTACAGAAGCTCGTCAGCAGCATCGAGAACTTCAACTCAAATCCGATCAGGTTCAAACCGAAATTCAGCGCTTAGAAACTCAGCAATCCCAACTCAGTCAGCAGCTTCAGAAAAGCACTCAAGAACTGACGATCGCTCAAACTCGCTTACAAGTTCTAGACACCGAGATTCCCACTCAAGAAACTCAGCTAGAACAACTGCGGCAAACCTTAGCGGATTTGGAGCAATCGCAAACGCACAGTGAGTGGCAGCAAATTCAACTAAGAATCCGATCGCTCGAATCTGATCTCAATCAAAAAGAATTAGCCCTCCGCACCGTCGAACAACGACTTCTCCAGTTAGACAATCAGCGTCAACGCCTCCAAGAAAAAATCCAGCAAGGGCAATCGCGAATTCAGGAACACCGCACTCAGCAAACCGGACAGCTACAGCAGCAGTCTACTCTCAGCAACCAGCAACTAGAAGTCAGCCAACATATCGCTGAGTTGCAAGCCGCCTTAGCCGCATTAGAAAAAACTCTGGGATCAGAACGTCAGCAGCGCGATCGCGTCGATCGTCAACTGCGAGACTTGCAAACCCGTCAGCAGCAGCTTGACTGGCAGCGCGGTAAAGTTCAAGAAACTCAGGGAACTCGTCGGACTGAAGTTGCCGCCCTGCACGAGCAACTCACCGACCAACAAGCCGAGCTTCCCGACCCGTTGCCAGAGATTCCTGACCCTGCGCCCGATTTGTCTCAGCTTCAGCACGAGCTACGATCGCTGCAAAAACGCCTTCAGGCAATGGAGCCTGTGAATATGCTGGCGTTAGAAGAATACGATCGCACCCAATCCCGACTTGAAGAACTCACCGAGAAGCTAGAAACCCTCCAAGAAGAGCGCACCGAATTATTATTGCGAATCGAGAACTTCACTACCCTACGGCAACGAGCCTTCAAAGAAGCATACGATGCTGTAGACATTAACTTTCAGGCGATCTTTGCCACGCTTTCTGACGGCGATGGGCATCTGCAACTCGAAGATCCTCAAGATCCCTTTAACGGTGGCTTAAATCTGGTGGCTCACCCCAAAGGTAAACCCATCCAGCGACTTGCCTCAATGTCTGGAGGCGAAAAATCCTTAACAGCGCTCAGTTTCATCTTTGCCCTTCAGCGATATCGCCCCTCGCCGTTTTACGCATTTGATGAAGTAGACATGTTTCTTGACGGGGCAAACGTAGAGCGATTAGCTAGAATGATCAAACAGCAGGCACAACAAGCGCAATTTATTGTGGTGAGCCTGCGTCGTCCGATGATTGAATCTGCTGAACGAACGATCGGCGTGACTCAGGCACGAGGCGCATATACCCAAGTTCTGGGGATAAAGCTGCCCCAAAGTGCCTCTATATGATTTGATGTTGACAGCATTTGCACGAATAGGATTCGGGACCCAATGACAGAAGAATTTCGCCAACGCTCCGATCTCCTGGGAACACAGGTCATCACTCGCACCACAGGTAAACGACTGGGAGTGGTTAGCCAACTGTGGGTCGAGGTCGATCGTCAACAAGTCGTCGCCCTGAGCATCCGCCCAAATCTCTTCTATGGCACCCCTCAACCGATGATGCTGTCCAAGATTCGGCAAATTGGCGATGTGATTTTAGTCGATGACGAAAACGCGATTGAAGACGTTGATCTCGACGGCTATAGCAGCCTGATTAACTCTGAAGTGATTACCGAGACGGGTGAACTGCTCGGCAAAGTCCGGGGTTTCCGGCTGAATATTGACAGTGGCAAAGTCGATACGCTGACCATTGCCTCGATCGGGCTACCGCTGATCCCCGATCAAATTGTCAGCACTTACGAACTTCCCATTGACGAAATTGTCAGCAGTGGACCCGATCGGCTGATCGTTTACGAAGGTGCCGAAGAGCGAATGAGTCAGGTTAGTGTCGGCATTTTAGAACGGCTTGGCATCGGCAAACCGCCTTGGGAGCGCGACGAATCTGAGCAATATCTCGCTCCCATTCGCACCGAAAATCAGCTTCCCTCCGGCGTTCGGACTCCGATTCAAACCCAAGTTCGGCAACCTGTCGAAGAAACGTGGAACGAAGACAACTGGGAGCCAGAACCATTGCCACTGCGTCAAGAGCCTCCGCGTCGTGCCGAACTCTATTACGAAAATGAAGAAGAAGACAACTGGAGTGCGGCAACCGAGCGAGATAACTACGAAGAAGAATACGACGAAGACTATGACGACGAAGAGGATTATGTCACCGAGGCTGAGTTTGAAGAGGTGAGAGAACCCGAAGTCAAATTCGACGACCCGGAAGAAGATCCTTGGAAAGACGAAGACAAAGAACCGTATACGCCTCAAGAACTCAAAATCCCTGAGAAAGTTAAACAGCCCGAATACGAAGAAGAAGGCTACTAAAAACTGTAAATCAAATCAGAACGAAAATCCACGTACGGCCATGGCACTGCCGTGCCCATTAACTTGCCAGTAACCGACAATATTTAATTCACGATCGCTAGACCGCTAATTCTGTGATCGCGATGCTGCCCGACAAACAAACGTCAACATCCGAGCCTTCGTCACGCTTGCGTTTAGCATAGTCGCCACAGTAGTAGAAGTCATTGTCTTCAAGCCGGAAATCAGACGGAAGCGGCTGAGTGCAAGGTTTGCAAAAAATGATCGCTGGCTCAATTCCCACTTCTAAATAAGGTAGATTAACATTCCAGAAAGTCCCTGGTTTGGGGGTTCGATCGCGCAACTCTGCCAAAACTTTTGCCGTCCAAAAGGCGGATAAATCCCAATCGATCGACAGCTTTCCTTTCTTGTATTGAGAAATTGCCACACCCGGAATTCGATGAAATGCAGCTTCTCTAACGGCAGCGACGGTTCCAGAAATGTAGACATCTGCCCCCATATTGCCGCCTGCGTTAATGCCAGAAAGCACAAAACTGACATCGGAACAGAGATGGTTGAGGGCAATTCGCACACAGTCAGCGGGAGTTCCGGCGATCGAGAATTCACGGTGCGATCGCGTCTCTAGCCGAATCGGTTTTGTCGTCGTCACCTGATGACCGCAACCAGAATGATGATCGCGAGGTGCCACAATGATTCCTTCCCCATCCACTGCCTTGAGCAAAGCTCGGATACCGGGGGCATCAATTCCATCGTCATTAGTCAAAATCAAAGTCATAGAAATTCCTGTAGAGACGCGATACATCACGTCTCCCTATCTTTATCCAAAAGCAGTATTAATCGCCCAAATAGATCCCCAACCCACGCGCCGTTTTGGCCAGTGTGCTGTTGGGATCTACCACGCAATAATGAGCGATCGCTTGTGCGATCGGCACGCTAATCACCTGACGATCTCGCCACCCAACCATGCGATCGTAGTGTCCTTCGGCAATCAAATCCACTGCTGCGACTCCAAAGGCAGAGGCAAGCAAGCGATCGAGCGGTGATGGTGTTCCCCCGCGCTGGACGTGTCCCAGGACGGTTACACGAGTTTCTGCGCCACTGCACACTGCAATTTGGTTGGCTAAATATTGTCCAATGCCGCCATAGCGAAATTGCCCCGATGGATCGGTCGAACTGATCGATTCTCCGGTTTCAGTTCGCACGGCTTCTGACACAATCACCAGCGAGTAGTCTTTGCCTTGTTCCTGGCGTTCTCGCAGTTTCCCGCAGATATTGGCGATCGTATAAGGAATTTCAGGAATCAAAATCACGTCGGCTCCGCCTGCAATTCCGGCGCTGATCGCAATGTGTCCGGCATCTCGTCCCATCACTTCGAGGATCATGACGCGAGAATGACTGGCTGCCGTGAAGTGCAAGCGATCGAGCGCCTCAGTCGCCGTGTTGACCGCCGTATCGAAGCCGATCGAACATTCGGTAATATCGACATCGTTGTCGATCGTTTTCGGAATCGTCACCAAATTTAGCCCGCCCTGCTGCGCCAATCGCCGCAAAATTGCCATACTGCCATCGCCACCGATGCCGATGATTGCGTCTAAACCCAGCAGGTGATAGCCATCAATAATTTCTTGAGCGCGATCGACGAGTTGACCATCTGCCATCGGAAACGCAAAAGGATTGCCCTTATTGGTGGTTCCCAAGACCGTTCCCCCAGCAGTGAGCAGCCGATCGACTTTCTCAATATCAAGCGGCACAAATTCTGGAGGGCGAGACATTAAGCCTTGAGTGGCTTTAGAGATGCCCAAAACCTTCCAGCCATAGGTGCCGATCGCCCGAAACACGACTGCCCGAATCACCGCGTTCAGCCCCGCACAATCTCCGCCGCTTGTCAAAATACCAATGCGCTTCGTCTCGCCCATAATCTCCTACACTGAATAAGCTGTCAGTGGTACAGCAGACTTGTCGCTACTCGCCACCAACTCATTTTCAGTCTGACTTTATCGACTTCTGGGGCAGTTTTTTTGAGCACTATCCAAAACAACACAATTGGTTCAACTATGTCTAAAAACAATGACATAACGTTTGAGCAAGAAAGCTTTAACACGATTCCGGCTTCACCACCAGGGTTCAAATCTGGTTTTGTGGGCATCATCGGTCGTCCCAATGTAGGCAAGTCCACTTTAATGAATGATTTAGTGGGGCAGAAGATTGCCATCACGTCTCCTGTGGCGCAGACCACCCGCAATCGACTGCGAGGAATTTTGACTACGCCAGAAGCACAAATCATTTTTGTCGATACGCCCGGAATTCACAAACCGCATCACGAATTGGGCAATGTCTTGGTCAAAAATGCTCAAATCGCCATTCACTCGGTCGATGTGCTGCTGTTTATGGTGGATTGTTCAGTCGATTTAGGCGGGGGCGATCGCTACATTGCCGATTTGCTCAAGGAGATTAAAATCCCGATCATTTTAGGACTTAACAAAGCCGATCAGCAGGCTGAAGACGATCTATTTCTAGACAACAGCTACCGCGCTCTCGCTACAGACCACAACTGGACAGTGGCTAAATTTTCTGCCCTCACAGAAGACGGGCTAGAATCTTTGCAGCAAAGTTTGATTCAAAATCTAGAACCGGGCCCTTACTACTATCCGCCTGATCTAGTGACCGACCAGCCAGAACGCTTCATTATGAGCGAGTTGATTCGAGAGCAAATTTTGCTGCTGACTCGTGAAGAAGTGCCGCATTCGGTCGCGATCGGCATCGAGCGAGTCCAAGAAGAAGACACGATTACTCGCGTTTGGGCGACGGTGTTTGTCGAGCGCCCGTCTCAAAAAGGCATCATCATCGGCAAAGGTGGAACGATGCTCAAAGAGATCGGCACGGCGGCTCGTCAGCAGATGCAAAAACTGATTGATGGCAAGGTTTATCTAGAATTGTTTGTGAAAGTGCAACCCAAGTGGCGACAATCTCGCACTCGTCTTGCCGAGTTGGGCTATCGAGTCGAAGAGTAGACCTCTTGCAGGAATCCGGACAGCCCTCATTCCCAACCCTTCTTCCCTAGGAGAAGGAGCCAGAACTCTCTTGTTCCCGCTTCTTACGATCGCGCCAGCATTCACAAGAAAAGATTGAGCGCCCTCAGACAAAACGCCGGAAGAACCTCATCAGTTCCTCCGGCTTGTTCGATCGTTAAGACCTATCGAAATCCACCCATACAAGTCAATTAGTAGGTTTCCACGTGCCAGCGACCCGCTTTCTTCATGGCGCGTTGAAACTCTTTCCACTCAACGCCCGCCTTTGAAGCCTCAGCCGAGAGAGCCGCATCAATGCCGTCCTCCATGCCTTTAAGACCACAAATGTAGGTGTGAGTCTTCTCATCTTGCATCATTTGCCACAGTTCAGCCGCGTGTTCAGCCACTCGGTCTTGAATATACATTCTGCCGCCATCCTTGTTCTTCTGCTCACGGCTAATCGCATTGGTGAGACGGAAGTGATCAGGATACTGCTGTTGAATTTCCTCCAACTCTTCTTTATAGAGAATGTTTGCTGTCATCGGGATGCCGAAGATCAGCCAAGCAAAGCCGTTGAACTGGTAGTCCGGGTTGGCGGCTTTCTCGTTATCTTTGAACATCCGCCACAGGTATGCCCGCATTGGCGCAATCCCCGTCCCAGTTGCCATCATAATCACTTTGGCTTCGGGGTCAGTCGGAAGCAGCATTTCTTTGCCCGTCGGGCCTGTGATCTTAACGTCTGCCCCCGGCTCTAGACCGCAGAGATAGGTTGAGCAAACGCCATAGACCATCTCGCCCGTCTCAGGATGCTTATACTCTAACTGCCGAACGCAGAGAGAAACGGTCTTGTCATCAACCCGATCGCCGTGACGAGTTGACGCGATCGAATAAAGCCTGAGTTTTTCAGGTTTGCCGTTTTTGTCAGTGCCAGGAGGAATGATGCCGATGCTTTGTCCTTCTAGATAACGCAAGTCTCCACCAGAGATGTCGAACATCAGGTGGCGAACTGTACCGATTCCACCTTCGGCGACGAGTTCCTCGTTAGAAATACATTTACCAACATACGGACTAGCGGGTCGGTAAATATTCACGGGAATGTCTGTCGCGACAGCAGCCTTTGCTTGAATCATAGGCTTAGTCTTTTCTCCTGCTTGAGTGCCTTGCGCTTCAGTTTCCTGCTTAACCTGGGTTGCAGACTGTTCTAGGGTAACTTTTCCGGCAAAATCACCATTAACCTCTAAAGGCTGAATGCCGACAATTTTGCCGCCCATACGCGTAATGCGCTGCATAAACTCATTCATCTGAGTGTAGGGCACCGTGATAAACGTGCTGCCGCTTTGCCGAATGGGGTAGCTCATCTGGTCATTTTCTTGGCTCTGGCGCAGACCGACTACTTCATACCGAAACACGCGGCTACCTGAGGGTGTGTTGCCAGCACCTGTTGCGCTTGAATTGAACATCGCTTTGAATATCTCCGACCTAACTCAACTTAATATTGTGCTGCAAGGTGCCCTTTCTACCAAACTGGTGGGCGGCAAGTTGCTCCTCTTATTCACTCTACAGATTCAGGGAGACTTGGCGATCGCTAAAATCATAAAATTCCAGTTAAGTTCGCCCCTCTATAGACATAAATACACGTCTTACCCGTAAAGTTAGAAGAGTTTGCAAATTTTAGATTTACTTAAGGCTTGTGAGGGGGATCACGATTTGGTAAGATCTGCCCTAGCAAGTAGTACTAAATACTTAACTGCAACGCTTTGAGCCAAACCAGGCTCTTAAGATAGGCAGCATTCAGTCATCAAATTGCTGGATTTTTGCTTAAGTTAAAGTCGTCCCAGCTCTGGCTGACTCAAGAACCCAATTAGTAGAAAACTTTTTGTTTTAGAGGAAACCGTATGATCAGTAAGCCAGACCGCGTGGTTTTAATCGGTGTTGCCGGAGACTCCGGGTGCGGTAAATCCACGTTTCTGCGCCGATTGACAGATCTGTTTGGGGAAGATTTCGTTACCGTTATCTGCCTAGACGACTACCACAGTCTGGATCGCAAGCAGCGCAAAGAGACCGGAATCACGGCACTAGACCCTAGAGCCAATAATTTTGACCTGATGTATGAGCAAATTAAAGCGCTCAAAAACGGGGAAAAGATTGACAAGCCCATCTACAATCACGAGACAGGTCTACTTGACCCTGCCGAGGTCATTGAGCCAAACCATATCATCGTGATCGAAGGGTTGCATCCTCTCTATGATGAGCGGGTTCGCAATTTGCTAGACTTTAGCGTCTATCTCGATATCAGCGATGAAGTCAAAATCGCCTGGAAGATTCAGCGCGACATGGCAGAACGGGGTCACACCTATGAAGATGTGTTGGCTCAGATTAACGCTCGTAAACCTGACTTTGAGGCCTATATTGACCCTCAGAAAGGATTTGCAGATGTGGTCATTCAGGTGCTGCCCACGCAGTTAATCAAGAATGACCAGGAGCGGAAAGTGCTGCGAGTGCAGATGATTCAGCGAGATGAAGTGGAGGGCTTTGAGGCTGCTTATCTGTTTGACGAAGGCTCCGAGATTCATTGGACTCCTTGCGGACGGAAGCTCACCTGCTCCTATCCTGGAATCAAGATGTATTACGGTCCTGATTCTTACTATGGTCATAGCGTTTCGGTTCTAGAAGTCGATGGTCAGTTTGACAAGCTCGAAGAAGTCATCTACATTGAGCAACATTTGAGCAAAACTTCCTCAAAATATACTGGCGAACTGACTGAGCTACTGCTCAAGCACCGTGAATATCCTGGCTCTAACAATGGAACTGGCTTATTTCAAGTGCTGGTTGGGCTGAAGATGCGAGCTACCTATGAGAGATTGATCGCCCCGGAGAAAGTTGCGGTTAGCGCCTAAATGCTGATCCAGTACTAGATTTGGAAAGTAGTTTTGACGATCGGGGATGCCATACGTGTCCCCTTTTTTGTGTGATTAAAACTCTAAATCAAAGTCATAAGTTCTTCTGGCACATTCAATCGAATTTAGCGGGGTGCTTTGACCTTATAATGTTTGCTTAAGATTTGAATTTGATATTTGCCCTTCGATCGCCTCGGAATTCCCCTTTTAACGTCACTGAAAAAGAACAATGGTCGTCAACCGAACAAATAAAACAAATAGCCAAAGGGGTGCCAGCGATCGGAGTGCAAAACCCAATTCCAAACCCGCCGTCGCTACAAACGGCACAACGAACGACGAAGTTACTCCAGACATCACTGACTCCACAAAGGAAGAAACCATGAGCGCCGACGTTATTGACGTGACCCCTGAAGCCGAGCAAAATGGAGCGATTCAACTCCACAATCAGCCTAGTCTCTCGGTTTGGAACCGCCCCATCATGTCCAGCGACATCGAGATCGCCGGAACGATTCAAGATGGAGGGATTCGCCCGATCGGAGCGAGTCATCTAGACATTGTGGGCACCTTGCTGACTAATCGCCCGATCATGGCCAGTCACCTCCGCATCTTTGAAATGGTAGACAACCGCCCGGTCTTTTGTGACGAGATTAAAATGATCGAAGGCGAAGGTCTTTATGGCAGACCTGTGATGGCAAGCGACCCAGACTTGATGAATGACAACATGGGGTTTGGGCAACGCCCGATCGCATCCAACAATGTTGATGATGCCCCTGCTTTGATGGGCTTTATTGACTAAATTGGTTCTTTTTGAGTCTCAAATTCAACGACTCATTGACAAGGTGCTTCTTTCGGGAGGCACCTATTTTTATCGTTGAGCAATTCACTTTATGCCCTGGGCATATGAACGTTTATCATTGACAAATAAGCGCCCCCTCTAGTCCCAAAGTTCTTCCAATGACTGCAACGATCCCTAATCTGCCCAGCCAATATGACTCCGCTGCCTCAGAAGCCAAGTGGCAGAAGTTTTGGGAAGAAAATCAGGTCTTTAAAGCCGACCCAAACGCGCCCGGTGAACCTTACTGTGTCGTGATTCCGCCGCCTAACGTCACGGGCAGTCTACACATGGGACACGCCTTTGAAACGGCGTTGATTGACGCACTTGTGCGCTACCACCGAATGTGTGGTTACAATACGCTTTGGCTGCCTGGAACCGATCACGCCAGCATTGCGGTGCAGACGATTTTAGAAAAGCAGTTGAAGGCAGAAGGCAAAACTCGGCAGGAGTTGGGGCGTGAAGCATTCCTCGATCGCGCCTGGAAATGGAAAGCCGAATCAGGCGGGACGATCGTCAATCAACTCCGACGATTAGGCGTTTCGGTAGACTGGTCAAGAGAGCGCTTCACGATGGATGAAGGGCTGTCAAAAGCCGTGCTAGAAGCCTTCATCAAGCTCTACGATGAGAACCTGATCTATCGGGGCAACTACCTGGTGAACTGGTGCCCTGCCAGTCAATCTGCGGTTTCTGACTTAGAAGTTGAGAATCAGGAAGTCAACGGGCATTTGTGGCATTTTCGATATCCACTGGTGCAGAGTGATGGCTATGTCGAAGTCGCAACTACTCGACCGGAGACAATGCTGGGAGACACGGCTGTTGCGGTGAATCCGAAGGACGATCGCTACAAACATCTGATCGGTCAAACAGTTCTGCTGCCTCTGATGGAGCGAGAAATTCCGATCATCGGTGACGAATTTGTCGATCCGGCTTTTGGTACGGGCTGCGTCAAGGTAACTCCCGCTCACGACCTCAACGATTTTGAGATGGGCAAGCGGAATAATCTAAAATTCATCAACATTCTCAATAAAGACGGCACTATCAACGAAAACGGCGGCGAATTTCAGGGGCAAGACCGCTTTGTGGCGCGTAAGAACGTAATCAAGCGGCTTGAAGAAGAAGGATTGCTGGGCGAAATCGAAGACTATAAGCACACGGTTCCTTACAGCGATCGCGGCAGAGTTCCGATCGAGCCTCTGCTCTCCACACAATGGTTCGTCAAAATCAAACCCTTGTCTGAACCCGCTCTCGCTGACCTCGATCAAAAACACTCGCCAGACTTTGTGCCCGATCGGTGGGGAAAAGTCTACCGAGATTGGCTAGTGAATTTAAAAGACTGGTGCATCTCGCGTCAGCTATGGTGGGGGCATCAAATTCCTGCCTGGTATGCGGTGAGCGAAACCGGGGGCGTGCTCACCGATACAACTCCGTTTATGGTGGCGCGAAGTGAAGCAGAGGCGAGAGAAAAAGCGATCGCGCTGTTTGGCGAAAATGTTCAGCTAGAGCAAGATCCTGACGTGCTCGACACTTGGTTTTCTGCTGGTTTATGGCCCTTCTCAACGCTGGGCTGGCCTGACAAAACTCCTGACTTTAAGCGCTACTACCCGACTGCGACGCTGGTGACGGGCTTTGACATCATCTTCTTCTGGGTTGCCCGCATGACGATGATGGCAAAACACTTCACCGGGGAAATGCCCTTCAAAACCGTCTATATTCACGGTTTGGTACGTGACGAAAATAATAAGAAGATGTCCAAGTCTTCTAATAACGGCATCGATCCGCTAATTCTGATTGACAAATATGGCACCGATGCACTGCGCTATACCCTGGTGCGGGAGGTGACTGGGGCAGGGCAAGATATTCGATTGGAATATAACCGCAAGACGGATGAATCTGTTTCGGTCGAAGCCTCTCGCAACTTCACCAACAAGCTGTGGAATGCTTCTCGATTTGTGTTGATGAATCTGGATGGCAAAACACCCGAACAGTTGGGATTTCCAGATAAAAGCAAGTTGGAACTGAGCGATCGCTGGATTCTTTCCCGATTCCATCAAGTCACTCAGCAAATTCGCGATCAGGTCGATCATTACGGTTTGGGCGAATCTGCCAAATTGTTATATGAGTTCATCTGGGGCGATTTTTGCGACTGGTATATCGAACTGGTCAAACCCCGCTTGCAGGGCAACGACACAGCTTCTCGTCAGGTGGCTCAACAAACCCTGGCTTATGTTCTAGAAGAGACTCTGAAGCTACTTCACCCCTTTATGCCTCATATCACCGAAGAGATTTGGCATACCGTCACGCAAAATGACGAAAACTCAGGCAAAACCTTGGCGCTTCAAACTTACCCGGTGCCTGACTCGACGCTGATCAACCCTGACCTAGAGCAGCAGTTTGAACTTCTGATCGGTACGATTCGCACGATTCGGAATCTTCGAGCCGAAGCAGACATCAAGCCTGGAGTCAAAATTCAGGCAATCTTGCAAACCGAAAGTGAGCAGGAAGAACACATTCTCAAGTCAGGTCAGCCTTACATTCAAGATTTAGCGAAGGTGAAAACGCTGAGGATTAATCACCCTCAAACCCAGTCAATCCTAGAAAGTGCAGAAAATCTTTCTGAAGCTGATCTTCTCAGCTCGATCGCCACCTTCCTATCCAAGCATCAGCGCGTTTTGCTGACGATCGGCTTCATTCTCTTGACGCTGATTGTTCTCAAAGCTTGTGCGGGTGTTTTAGGAGCCGTTCACGAAATTCCTCTACTGCCTACGTTTTTAGAACTTGTTGGCATTGGCTACACCACTCGGTTTACTCAGCAAAAACTCTGGAAGGTTGACGATCGCCAGCAGCTATTTGACCAAATTGAGCAATTCAAAACCGAAGTAGTCGGGTCACGTCCTGATGATTTGGAGCCAGTTTTCGACGTGCCGCCCAGCGTGATCGAAGACTCAGCCCAAACGATCGTCGGCGTAGTCGGAACAGTGCGAGTTGCAATTCCGCTTGCAGGATTAATCGATTTGGTGGCGCTCAAGGCAAAAACCGAGAAAGATCTGAAAAAAGTAGAAGCTGAAATTCAATCGCTTTCAGGACGGTTGAGCAACGCCAAGTTTGTCGATAAAGCCCCTGCTGACGTGGTGCAAACGGCGCGAGACGCTTTGGCAGAAGCTGAGAAGCAAGCCGAGATTCTGCAAACCCGGCTCGATCGCTTAGGCTGAAATCAGATGCGGTGATTGACCCTCATCCATAAACTGGTTGCCATCTGGTTGTCAGTCTAAGACAATTGATCCTATCGCGGTTTTCAACAGAGACAAGTAGAGAAAACGATAATGTTGCACTTGGCTCAAGTTCATCAGAAAAACTACTCAAAGGCAGGGTTACGCCTGCTGGCAACCCAAAAAGCCGAGAACGTCTGGACAGTCGCCCACGAGGAAGAGTTTGTCGTCTCTACTAGAGCGAATGATTACAGTGAGAATGCGTTAGTGCTGGTTGAGTTATCAAGCACTCAACAGATTCTCAGCATTCGAGATGCCAAAGATTGGGTTTTAGAACTCGTTGAAACTTATTTGGTCAACGGCATTACACCCGCTTATCTTCACCAAGAAACTGAACGAGCCGAGCAGTGGCGACAATCGCTCACCCTGCAAAGTCAAGAACTCGATCGCCGCACACTTGAGCTAGAAGCCCGTCGAGAGCAAATTCAAGCCCTCGAAGAAGACCTGAAACGTCAAAAAAAGCAGTTTGAGGTACAGTCCTCTGAGCTTGAGTTGAAAAACCAGGATCTCGATCGTCGCGCTCTGGAACTAGAAGCCCGCGAAGACGACCTGGAACGCCGCAGATCCCTATAGAAACAGTCTGTCAGAAAGTCTCTATAGGGATTTTTTCTACAACTGAACCGCTTTAACCTGCACTTCAGACAAAGCCTTGGCGGGAGGTAAGGCGGGGCGCGAAATCGGGTAGACGATCTCACCTTGAGGCGATCGCGGATTGCTCAACAAAAATTCTCGCAAGAGCCGAACGGCGAGTTTTTGCGCTAAACCGCCCACAATTTTTTGACCCATCTGCTGAGTTTCGGGTTTGACCAGCAGTCGAGGCAGCAACGCCAGCAGTTTGCCCTGATCAAAGCCGCGAGTTTCTCGCAAAATATTCCAGATATTTTTGACGTGATCAAGAGTCTTCTGATTTTCAGGAACAGTTACGGGATCAGTCTTCCAGCCCACCTGTTTGCGGAATCGATAATTCGCATTGTCCCAAACACTCTGACCCAGTGAGTCTAGACCTTTGATGATTTCATTCACCAGATTGGCACGAATGAAGTCACCCCGCTCTGAGAATAAGAAATCAACGGCTTGGTCAAGCGCTTGATCGAGGTCATAGTCTTGATTACTCTGGGCGTTTCGCAGCAGGTTTTCTAAGCGATTCCATCGAAAACTGCCATCTTTAAACAGCAGATCGCGCAGTGATTCTCGGAGTTGAGGCGATTGATCGGTCAGCAATCGTTTTGCAACATAAGGATAAGCCTTGCTCAACACTTTGAATTCGGGATCGACGTGGATAGCAATGCCTTCTAGGGTCACGAGCGATCGGATAATCAGCGCATAATAAGCCGGAACCGTAAATGGATATTCATACATCAACGCTGAGAGCTGGTCGGTAATGCTCTTGATGTTGATCTCGGCAACGCTCGCCCCTAGCGCATCGTTAAAAACACTGGCAAAGGCAGGAATGATCGGAGTCAAGTCAGTATCTGGAGTCAAAAACTCTAACTTCACATAGTCATGGGCTAACCCATCAAAGTCTCGATTGACCAGGTGAACGATCGCTTCGATCAACCCATAGCGCTGATAAGGCTTGACTTCGCTCATCATGCCAAAGTCTAAATAAGCGAGTTTGCCGTCTGCCATTGCCAGCAGATTGCCAGGGTGAGGGTCAGCATGAAAGAAGCCGTGCTCTAAAAGTTGCCGCAGCGAACACTGTACGCCTACGTCAATCAAGTGGGTCGCGTCGATGCCTTGTTCTCGAATCTCATCAAGTTGGGTCAGCTTGGTGCCTGTGATCCACTCCATCGTCAAGACGCGCCGCGCCGTGTAATTCCAATAGATTTTTGGGACGTAGATTTCTGGGAGATATCCATAAAGAGCGGCAAAGCGTTCGGCGTTGCAACCTTCGTGATTGTAGTCAGTTTCCTCGAAGATACGAGTCGCTAGTTCATCAGCGATCGCCACCAAATTGCTCCGCACTCGCTTGATATGCTTCATCGCCCAGGCAGAAATTCTTCGCAGAATATACATATCGACAGCGATGCTTTCAGCCAAACCAGGACGCTGCACTTTGATCGCAACGTCTTCACCCGTTTTGAGCTTGCCTTTATAGACTTGACCCAGCGATGCCGCCGCGATCGGCATGGGGCTGATTTCTGCATAGATCTCGTGGGGTTCGGCCCCTAGTTCTTCTCGAATGAATTGAAACGCAATCTCGTTCGGAAACGGAGGCAACTGATCTTGAAGCTTGGTGAGTTCGTCTAAATAATTGGGGGGCACCAGATCGGGGCGGGTCGATAGCGCCTGACCAATTTTGATGAACGCTGGCCCCAATTTGGTGAGCATTTCGCGGAGATGAATCGCTTGTCCTTGCTCGGCACGATCGCCGCCGCCAGTGACTCGATCCCACCAGAGGCGAAATGCAAACCAGACAAACGGCAGGAAGATATTTAAGGTTCTTGCAAAGATCTTGAAGGGCTGTTTGCGATAGCGAGCCGCAATCTCATCAGGATCGTAGTGAATGCTAGGAGCCATCTGCTCGTATGCATCCTCGATCAAAATTTCAGATTCATGCTCAGTCATGACGGTGGATAAGTCCGCCATTTCTCGATCGGCATCCGCGATCGGGTGCCCTGTGGCGGTTGTCGTAGAAGAAGCAGACTTAACGTTCATGACGCTCATGGAGTTAAAACCGGATTGAAACGGTATATAAAGTATTGTAACAATAAGCTCACAAAGTTCTTCTCTTTCAGTTAATCATTTCTTTAGAAATTACAGACCATTGAATAGGGAAGGATTTCCGAACTATTTTGTAGAGAATTCCTCTCAGACAGTTCTCACTTCTCTCAAAATAGGTTGATGAAGGCGCAAGTGTCGTCAACACAAAGCATTAAAAAAACCTGAATTCGATGAAACTTTTCGCTGCGGTTGCAAATCCGGGTTGCCCCCTAAATCCCCCAAAACTGGGGGACTTCAAGCCCAGAATTTAGGTTCAAAGTCCCCCAATTGGGGGGATTTAGGGGGCTGAAGCGCTGAAGAACGAAGCGAAAGAACTCATCGAACTGACGTTAAAAGAGTTACTTTTCAGCGTTTGCCGATTAAAATAGGACAAATTTACTATCACAAGCGCGAAAAAGAACACCCCATCAGTTCGCTGACCGTTAACATTAAATTGGGCACCTTCACGAATGCCATCGTTAAGTCCAAATCATTTCTACAGACCACAATCTTTGTGTCTGACCTAGCGATCGCAATTCTATTTCAATCAGCCAGCGTCTAACTCCCCAGCCTGAAATTTGCCCATGTTGCTGTCTCTGCAAATCGAAAATTTTGCTTTAATCGACCGTCTAGAACTGGACTTTGGCTCAGGGCTACACGTCTTGACGGGTGAAACGGGCGCGGGTAAGTCAATTATTTTAGATGCGATCGATGCCGCTTTGGGGGGCAAAGTTACCAATCGAGCCGTCCGCACTGGGGCAGAACGCGCCTCGGTCGAAGCTACGTTTCAGCTTGATTCCGCCATGAAAAACTGGCTCGAAACAGAGCAGATCGATCCCTTAGACGGTTCTCTATTGGTCTGCACTCGTGAAATCGTCGCCAGTGGAAGCGGGCAGCGCAATCGATCGCGCGTCAACGGTGTGCTGGTCAACAAACAGCAAATGGAATCGCTGCGCGATCGCCTCGTAGAAATCACGGCTCAGGGGCAAACCGTTCAACTAGGTCAGCCCAGCCTGCAACGAGATTGGCTGGATAGCTTTGGTGGAACGGCGATCGTCAAGCAGCGAGAAGCCGTCAGTCAGGCGTTGTCGAGCTATCAGCAAGCCGCTCAAGCCCTCGAAAAGCGTCGTCACTCCGAGCAACAACGGCTTCAGCAGCTTGACTTATTTGAATATCAACTCCGAGAACTCAATGTCGCCAACCTCAGCCAACCCGACGAACTCGATCAGTTAGAGCAAGAGCGAAAGCGTCTCGGTCACAGCGTCGAATTGCAGCAGCAGAGCTATCAGGCCTATCAAGCCCTTTACCAAAACGAAAATGGCGATGACGCTTGCTCTGATCTGCTGGGCAAAGCTCAGACATTGCTGACTGATATGCTGCGCTATGACGAGCAGATTCAGCCCGTGTTGGATCTTGTCACCTCAGCCTTGACGCAGGTTGAAGAAGCTGGCCAGGAAATCAACGCTTATGGAGATAGTTTAGAAACCGATCCCCGGCGATTGCAAGAAGTAGAAGAGCGGATTATTGAACTCAAGCAGATTTGCCGCAAGTACGGGCCGAGTTTGGCAGATGCGATCGCGCTTCAACAATCGCTCCAAGCCGAACTTGAAGGACTCACCGGAGCCGGACAATCGCTCGAAGAACTTGAACAAGCTGCCTACGATCGCAAAACTGAATTGACAGACGTGTGTGCAAAATTAACTCACCTTCGTCAAACTGCCGCCAAGGATTTAGAAAATCGCCTCATCGCAGAACTGAAGCCCCTAGCGATGGAAAAAGTTCAGTTTCAAGTAGGCATCACGTCCATCTCACCCACCTCTGCCGGAGCCGATCGCATCACTTATTTATTCAGCCCCAACCCTGGAGAACCGCTGCAATCGTTGACCGAGACGGCATCTGGCGGAGAGATGAGCCGTTTTCTGTTGGCATTACAGGCTTGCTTCTCGCAGGTCGATTCAGTCGGAACGCTCGTTTTTGACGAAATCGATGTCGGCGTTTCGGGGCGGGTTGCCCAAGCGATCGCCGAAAAATTGCATCATCTCAGCCGTCATCATCAGGTTCTCTGCGTCACTCACCAACCGATCGTCGCAGCAATGGCAGACCACCACTTTCATGTCGATAAGCAGGTGATCGATTTTAATCACAACGGACATGCCAAAGGCAAAAAGCGGAAGACAAAAGCTGATGCTGAAGAAGACGGTGTTGTCGCGGACACTCCCGACGTGCGAACGGTAGTGCGAGTCAGTGCCCTCGATCGTCAACAGCGCCGAGAAGAATTGGCACAACTCGCGGGCGGACAATCCAACGACTCTACTAATGGCTCCAGTGAAGATGCGGCTTCTGCCTTTGCAGAATCTCTCCTCGCTCAAGCCGCCAGCCTTCGAGAAAATGGATTAGTTCAGGTCGATCATCCTGCTTCGGAGCCAGTGCGAAAACCTCGATCGACCAAGGCAAAAGCAGCCAAGAAGAATTAAATTAAAATTTTCTGTTTATAGGTTACTTTTGGATACAAACAGCGTGAGGCTGTTGTCTAAGAAAATACTCCGTCATGACTTCTGAGCGGCAAAAAAGTGGCTTACGGTCGTGCTTTATCGTTAAGAAAGTCGAGGGAACTCATCATAAAGATGCTAATTAGGGAATGCTGAGATCAGCCTCAGATTGGTATATGAATGAGTTTGAACGATAACATTTCTTATTAAAGCAGTGATCTGCTAAATTCCTTTGTAGCAAAGGATTCTCGACCCATCACTTGCCCTAAAGTGCTCAAAAAACGAGGCTAGTTTCCTCACTTGGTAGAAATCGGTACACCTAGTCTCTGGTGATCGTGTCAGAATCGTCCTAGATTGAACATGTCGTTTGAGTCAGAAGCGAGACTCAATGCTGCTCATAACTCAAACGACTGATCAATTTTCTGTAACTTTTCACTTGTTCAGACAAAAAGCATTCCTCTAGCTTTTCACTGAAAATCGTTATGACTTCTGCATCTCCTCACCTACCTAATCGCAATTCTCGTGATGTCTCTAAAGACGCTGCAATTACAAATAATCACCCGCCCCTGATTGACGATCGTACGCCTATCAAATCTACTGCGGTGGAGGTCAGTCGATATGGCAATCGAGATGCGCTCTGGAGTCATGAGATCATCGAGCCATCCTCGTTTGGCATTGCCCCTCACCTGCCTGCTGACTCTAGCCTTGTCACTAAAAGTTCGCTTTCGCCTCCCAAAGGCAAGTTTGCTTCCTTCCTGGCGCCACTGACGCAGGACAGATTTAAAGAAGTCGTCCACGAGGTCGAGCAAAAACTGAGAATCGTCAATCAAACCCTCTCAATGCTAGATGCACAAGGGTTTGACACCATCTTAGAAGAGATGCTCAACTCGATCACGACCAAAACTGGGGAGTTGCTCAACGCCGATCGCGCCACTATCTATCTGCTCGACGAAGAGAAAAACGAACTCTACACCACAGTCGCTGAGGGCAATCAGGGACGCAGCCTCGAAATTCGGTTTCCGGTCGATCAAGGCATTGCCGGAGAAGCCGCCACCTCTAAACGTGGGATCAACATTCACTACGACTTTTTTGATGACGATCGATCGGGGCAAGCAAAGATTCAGTATCAAAAGACAGGCTATCGAGCCTACACGATGCTGACATTGCCACTGCTCAACGACGAGGGCGATCTTGTAGCCGTCATTCAACTGATCAATAAGATTAAGCCAGGGTGCGATCGTTCAACGCCTCTCGATGAACGAATTGACTTGCAGGGCTTCACTCACGGCGATGAGCAGCTTTTTGTCGAATTTGCGCCCTCAATTCGGCTGATTTTAGAGTCGTCTCGATCGTTCTACATCGCGACCCAAAAACAACGGGCAGCCAATGCGCTGATTAAAGCCACTCAATCACTGAGTCAGAGCAGTTTGGACTTAGATGACACCCTAATGCGAGTCATGGATGAAGCCAAAAAGCTGATGAATGCTGATCGCAGCACCCTTTGGCTGATTGACCGAGAGCGAAACGAAATCTGGACTCGGGTGGTGATGGCAGACGGCAACTTAAAAGAGCTGCGATTTCCGATCGGGGTTGGCTTCGCGGGTCAAGTCGCTGCCTCTGGTGAAGTGATCAATATTCCCTTTGATCTTTATGAACACGAGGGAGCCGAAACTGCCAAAAAGACCGATCAAGCCACTGGTTATCGAACTTGTAGCCTTTTGTGCATGCCCATTCGCAACGCAGATGGCGATCTGATTGGGGTGACTCAACTCGTCAATAAAAACAAACAGGGATACTCTATCAATTACAATCCCCAAAATTGGCCCGCAGCACCCGAATTCTGGAAAGCCAGCTTTAATCGCAGCGATCAGGAGTTTATGGCGACCTTCAACATTCAGGCGGGGGTCGCGCTGCAAAACGCCAAACTGTTTGAGACGGTCAAACAGCAAGAGCAGATGCAGCGAGACATTCTACGATCGCTCTCCAATGGCGTAATCTCGACGGACAAAGAAGGTCATATCATTGCTGCCAACGAAAGCGCCAAGAAGCTATTGGGTTTAGACAGCAATGAGTCGTTAGAGGGAAAATCGATCGCAAATCTTGTTCAAATTGAGAAAGCAGATTTCTCGAAGTGGTTTGGCATGGCGCTAGCCGACAAAAACCGCCAGCAATATTATCCTGACCAAACCTTGCAGCCCGCTCAAGGAGCAGAACAGCATAGCATTAACCTGTCGATTAATACGATCGCCGATGCCAACGACAGCAAAAAAATCTCTGGTGCGCTGGTTGTCATGGATGACATCAGCGATGAAAAGCGCCTCAAGAGCACGATGTATCGCTACATGACTCAAGAACTGGCAGAGCAGTTGTTAGAAAATCCTGATGCTGCCAAGATGGGGGGCGATCGCAAAGAAGTCTCCGTTTTGTTCTCCGACATTCGCAGCTACACCTCGCTGACTGAGACGTTAGGGGCCGAAGAAGTCGTCGAACTGCTCAACCAATATTTTGAGTCGATGGTCGATGCCGTGTTTGCTCACAAAGGCATTCTCGACAAATATATCGGTGACGCAATTATGGCGGTTTTTGGCTCTCCGTTGCCGTTAGACGATCACGAGTGGATGTCGGTGCAAACAGCAGTTGAGATGCGTCATCGGCTCATCGACTTTAATGCAAAACGTCAATCAGAAAATAAAAAAACGATCAAAATTGGCATCGGTATCAACTCCGATACCGTGATTAGTGGCAACATTGGCTGTAGCAAACGCATGGAATTCACTGCGATCGGAGATGGGGTTAACCTCGGTTCTCGATTAGAAGGAGCCACCAAAATCTATGGCACCGATATTGTGATTAGCGAGAGCACCTATCGCCCCTGCGCCGATCGCATTTGGACGCGGGAACTCGACTTCATTAAAGTCAAAGGCAAAAGTAACCCAGTTGCCATTTATGAACTAGTAGGGCTGCGATCGGAAACGGTCTCTGAGCAAAAGCAGCAGGTGATTGAGCACTATGAAAAAGCACGACGGCACTACTTAAATCGCAAATTTGCTCACGCAGTTGCCGGATTTGCGACGGTCTTGGAAATTGACAGCCACGACAAAGCAGCGGCTCTACATATGGAGCGCTGTCAACACTGGCTCAAAAATCCGCCAACTGATGAATGGGACGGCGCTTGGGCGTTGACCGAAAAATAGGGTTTGGGGAACTAAGGAACGTGGATTTATTAAGGTGTAACTTCTCGCCCTCTCCCTCAGGAGCTACGGTGTACAGCACTCTTTGTCGCTGCGTTTGGGTCGGCTTCAGCCCCCTAAATCCCGCATTCTGGGGGACTTTGAGCTAAGACTCTGGTTTCAAAGTCCCTCACTCGTGGGGGATTTAGGGGGCAAAAGTCTCGGCGATGACAAATCAGAGGACTTTTACAGGTTATTTAATCCACGATCCTAAGTAAAGGTTTGATGTATTGGTCAGTATCCTAAAATGGGAGTGTTATCTTTGACGAAAGGCAGTCGCCCGATCGGGTCATGTGTCGGTTCTAATAATCGACTAGACTACATTCGAGAGGCTCCTAGATATGGGTAGCGATCGCGGATTCCAACGTGCAGTTCGCCCAGCTAAATTGAAACGATTCATCATTCGTTATAGTTATGCCTAACTCAGATCAACTAATCAACAATGGGCAAGCCTCCCCGGAAGACAACTTCCTCTCTAACCCGCCTGAACACAGTTTGAATAACGCTCCTAATTTGGAGAGACTGATTCCTAAAAATCTTAGTCATAACAAAAGAGCAGTCATCGAAAGACTGATTGTGCTGCATCTCTCACAGACAACCTGAGAGTTAACCCGTTTTGAGTCATTAATCTTTTGAGCGCATTGCGAAATTCATCCGCAGTGCTCTGTAGTCCTACCTAACTGAGTGCAGTCCCTCGTTCCCACATTGTCTCAGTTAGGGGAAAAAGATGATGACCAAAGATCAATCCCTCCAGCTTATTCGAGAACTGATCGAGCGCGTTGAGACAGCCGACACAGACGACTTTTTTGATCTAGCGCTGATCGCAGGGCTAAATCCGCTTCAAGATTTTTCAGAGGCAAATTTAAGCGCGATCGATTTGCGTTCTAAAAATATGTCGGGTGCTGATTTGGTGAGCGCTCACTTGGTCGGTGCTCATTTGATTAATACTAATTTCACCCAGGCAAACTTGATTAGTGCCAACCTCGCCAACACAAATTTGATCAATGCCATTCTCACCGAAGCATCGTTGATTGGTGCAGATTTAGCCTCCGCAAACTTGATGAAAGCGACGATCGTCAGTGCAAACCTGACAGGCGCAAACCTGACTAATGCAAATCTCAGCTATGCCGATGTCCGTCGCAGCACCTTAACCGGAGCCAAACTCGTCGGCGCAAACTTGAGCGAGGCAAACTTTGGTCACGCTGATCTGCGCCGTAGCAATCTGGTCAATACAGATTTAAGTGGAGCTAGTCTCTATGGGGTAGACCTCAGCAGCGCTGATTTGCGAGGAGCCATTCTGATCGACACCGACCTGATTGGGGCAAAAGTTGAGAGAACTTGCTTTGGACAAAACCCAGAGCTTTCTAGAGATCTTCGGCGCGATCTGAGACAGCGAGGCGCACTTCTAGACGATTAAGCGCTGATGTACGACTAAGAAGAACCCTCACCCCCAACCCCTCTCCCGCAGGAGAGGGGCTTTCAAGCAATTTCTGGTTCCCTCTTCTAGGGTGAGGGCTGCTTCAGGAAAGTTGCAGATCGGAGCAACTACTCTTGCTTACCCAGTAGATCAATGGCGGCAGCCGGCCCCAAGACAGAAATATAAGGCTCAACAAAGCAGCGATTTGCTGCTTCTTGAGCCGCTTCTGAGGTTACAGCAGCAACTTCTTGCTGAAAGCGCGTATCAAACTCAACTCCTAGCCCGATCGTTTCATACCAGCCAAAGATTTGGGCAAGCTGAGAGTTTGTTTGCTTCCCTAGCGCATATTGCCCTAGCATTTTGTTTTGAGACGATTGCAACTCTTCGGGTGTAAGACGGGTAGACCGGAGGCGATCGACTTCAGTTTGCAAACCGTCTAAGGCGATCGCGGTATTTTCTGGAGCTGTGCCCATATAAACCACAAACTGCGAAGCATCTAATCGAGTCGGATAAAAGGCAGACACTTCATAAGCGAGTCCTCGTTTTTCTCGCAATTCGACGAAGAGGCGACTAGAGAGTCCGTTGCCTAAATAGGTATTGAGCAGCTTAAGCGCCGTGTAGTCGGATAGATCAAGCGCGTTGGCGTTTACGGATGGAGCCAGATAGCCCAACATCACGATCGACTGCTGCGTGTCCTGCGTTTTGATCACCGTGTGCGGGTCTGACTGAATCGGGGACAAATCTAAAATCGGCAGAGGATCTGACGGCACTTGCCAATCACCTAAGACTGCTTCAATCTGAGCCACCGCTTCCTCTGGAGCAACTCGACCTGCCACGCTAATCACCAGATTATCTGGACGGAAGTAGGTCTGATGATAATGCTGTAAATCTTGCCGCGACAGTTGGGCGACGGTTTCGGCCGTGCCTAGCCCCGAAAAAGCGTAAGGATGCTGCCCATACATGGCAGAGCGAAGCTGATCGAGCGCGATCGTAAACGGCTGTTCTTGCTGAGAACGAATTGCTTGCAACGTCAAACGACGCTCTAACTCAACTTCTTCTTCGGGAAATGTGGGCGATCGCAGCACTTCGACCGCCAGCGCCAAAATTTCTGGGAAGTCAGCCGAAACGGTTTTTAAACTCAACAAGAAGTAGTCAGAAGCCGAATCTGTACCGAGACTTGCGCCGACTGACTCAACCCGTTCAGCAATGTCTAAAGATGAGAGGCGTTCAGTTCCTTTGGGCATGACGGCAGAAACTAGATGGGATAAACCCGCTTGATGAGAGAGTTCCCATCGACTTCCTGCCCGAATGAAGAGACGCGCCGCAATGATATCAGCCGAGGGATTTTCGACGACCAGAACCACGATGCCATTCTTTAAAACGGTGCGGTGGGTCTGGCGACTTTGAGGAATTACGCTAGAGGTCACGAGACGGTTTCCTTGGTGAGTAAAAATTGGCGTTCAGAGAGGCTTGATCACGATCGCCGCGTAGTGATAGGGCGAAAGATATTGACTCGCTAAGTTTTGCAGGTCTTCAGGGCTAAAGGCTTGAATGCGCTGGGGATAGGTGACAGATAGTTCTGCCCCGGCGACTGTGTGATAGTAGCCATAAAGCCCTGCCAGTTGACCCGGCGTTTCGGTCGAGAAGGCATAATCGTTTCTCAAAAGGCGTTTGCTGCGCGCCAGTTCGATTGCACTCACGGGAGTCGTCATCAAAGCTGAGAGGCGATCGCAGATCAGTGCTTCTACTCGCTCTAGATTTTCTGGCTCTAGCCATGCGGTGATCGTAAACAGACTCGATTCTCGCTGCATTGAAAAGCTGCTGCCGACTGCTTGCACGAGTTGCCGATCTTCTCGCAGTTCTTGCACAAGTCGAGCCGATTGACTTTCTGCCAGTAGCACCGAGATCAGGTCTAGCCCATAAGCATTTTGAAGCGGATCGTCATCCACACCCGGAGCCATCCACGCCATCATTAATCGCGCCTGTTCGAGGCGAGGCAACCGCAACTCTTGCCGACGAATGCCCACGATCGGAGGTTCGGCTTCTGGCTCTGAATGCGGACAGGTGAGCGGAGACGGGAACGCGGGGAACGATCGCTCTACCCACTTAATGGCATCATCTTGAGCGACATCTCCAACAATCACCACTGCCATATTGTGGGGCTGATAGTGAGCGCGGTGGAAGCGCCGCATCTCGTCGGGCGATCGCTGCATCAAAATCTCTTCGGTGCCTAAAATCGGCCGCCCGTAAGGGTGACGTTGATAAACGCTCTCAGCCAGCGCCTCAAATGCGATGCAATCTGGACTGTCATAGGTTTGCCGAATCTCTTCGAGGACGACATCGCGCTCTCGATCGAACTCATCATCGGGAATCGCTGCATTTAAGAGCAATTCGCCCAAATAGGGTAGGGTGTCGCCGAGATATTGAGAGGCTGTCGTCATAAAAAAGTGGGCATAGTCATGACTCGTTGCAGCATTGGTCATGCCACCCCGGTTTTCGATCACTTCGTCAAAACTGCCAGGAGGAAGTCGATCGGTGCCCTTAAAAATCATGTGTTCTAAGAAGTGCGCCATACCTGACCACTGATCAGGCTCGACGATCGCGCCTGCTTTGACCCACACATCGACTGCTGCGACTCCGGTTGCGGGAACCTGTTGATGAATCAACGTCAGCCCACTCTCTAGCTTGAGGATCTTGGCTGGAAATGGAACAACGGTAGACCGTGATAACTGATTTAAATTCAAAATTCAGTTTCGACCCGATTAATTGTTTGAGTAAACAAAATTAAAGAAGTGTTGACTTTATTGTGCTAATTCTTAGTAGAAAAAAGGACACAAAATATCGATTCGCTAACCCTTCAATCCTCTGTATTCTAGACTACTTTGCTCAAGAGATAGACGACTAAAGTCTCAAGCTAAATGAAGATAAATTACCAAATGTCATAAAATTCTCACATTAATATTTTTATGACTTTGCTTAAAGTTTCTAATAAAAATTCCCCCACTAGTCTAGTAAGGGAAGCCATTCGATAGAAGTTCACCGCAACGCCGTTTTACCTCAGTTTTTGACCTGGTGCGAAACCAGGTGGGAGTCGATCGTCAGACTTAAAGTTTCCGGGTACAAGCCCGGTCTACTGCTGCCAGACGTAATTAGATTCCCTTATTGAAAAGCAAGATCATAAAACATTATTGGCAGTCACCAACGCCGCAGTGAACTTCTCTCATTCTAATGGTTGAGGGAATGAATGGGTATCAAACAGCCACTTTAAGTTCTGTACCAAATGGACTCGATCGTGTGACCAATCTCGATCGCTCGTTGACGTAAATCAGAGGCGCTTTCTAGCAAAACCGTGACGTGCCCCAGCTTACGCCCCAGACGCGATTCGGTCTTGCCATACCAATGCACCACCGCTCCTGGAATCTCGGCGAGTTGTTGCCGCTTGTCTAAATAATCGCTCTCAGATTGTTCGTATCCAAGCAGATTGATCATCACTGCCCCCTCACAGGTCAGAGCCGGACTGCCCAGAGATAGACCACACACTGCCCGAAGTTGCTGCTCGAATTGGGAAGTCACGCAGGCATCGATCGTATAGTGTCCTGAGTTGTGAGTTCGAGGCGCAATCTCATTTACCAAAATCTTTCCTTCAGGGGTGAGAAATAGCTCAATGCCAAAAATGCCGACGAATTGCAGATTATCTAAAAGGGTATGCGCGATCGTCTCCACTTCCCTCACGATGGAGAGCGGCAGATCGGCAGGGGCAACGACGCGACGACACACCTGATCTTCTTGCTGGGTTTCGACGACGGGATAGACGACGATTTCGCCCGTGAGCGATCGGGCTGCCATCACCGCGAGTTCTCGGTCAAACGGAACGAATTCTTCAACCAACAAAGGCTGATCGTTGAGAGTTTTGAGAATGGCTTCAAGTTCTTCAGCCGTTTTGAGAATAAAGGTTCCTTGTCCGTCATAGCCGTGACGACGGGTTTTAAGCACGATCGGAAATTCAGTCGTTTGCAGCAAAGAACCTGTTTCTAAAGCAAAAAAGTTTGGGGTAGGAAGCTGACGATCGCGCAAATAGCAACGCTGGTCATATTTATCCAACAATGGTTTAAGCGCATCTAAACTGGGACGAAAGCAAACGCCTTGCTTTTCTAGTTTGAAGAGGGCATCTAAATCGACAAACTCGTTTTCAAAGGTAATGACATCACAACGCGCCGCGAGGTGAGCTGTCGAGTCAGCATCGTCGATCGCTGCAAAAATGGTTTGAGTGGCGATCGAGACCGCTGGATCGGTTGGAGACGGCGTTTGAATAATTAGTTCAACATCCAACTTTTTAACCGCGTCTGCCATCATCCAAGCAAGTTGCCCGCCGCCGATTACACCAACTCGCTTCATTGCAACGCCTCGCGTGAGGCAAACGGAGCAAATAGTCTTGGAATCATTGAGAAAATATTATCCGCAGATTGGGATTGTTGATCACAGCCTAAAGACTCTTTAGTATCAACACCCGTTTTAGAGTTCACGCCTTGGGCGGTTTGACAAAGTTCCTTAACTTGGGCACCGTCTAGAATCGCATCACTAAAATCTGCGCCCGTGATGTTTACCCGATCGAAGGTCGATCGCAACAAAATCACTTCTGTCAAAATCGCATCGCTCAAATTTGCCTCAGTGAATTTAATCTGATCCATCAACGCATTCGTCAGGTTTGCCCCGTGCAGGTTTGTCTTAGTCAGCACCGAAGCGCTCAAAACAATGCCCTGCATTTCGGCATTAGCAAAATTTGTGCTTTCGAGATTGGTGTTTGAGAATTCTGCCGATCGTAAGTTTTGCCCCGAAAAATCTTTTCGAGACAACTCAGCGTTGCTAAACGAAAGCGGGGGCGGATAGTCTAACGCCTGAGCGGGTAGGGGATGACTGCACAGAATTAAAGCCAGTAAAAATGCAGCCAATCGCCAAAAAAACATAAGACAGAATTCTCCCAGTGATCAGTCGTTGTCAGCTTATCGCATTTAGAGATGAGGCTTTTAAGCTATGATTTGCATCCCAACGATTCTCGCGTATCTGCACCCGTTTTTGGGTTGACACCGCTTGCCGCTTTGCAGAGTTCTTTCACCTGAAGACCGCTCAAAATTGCACCACTAAAATCGGCACCTGTGACGGTCACATCCTTAAATATAGTTCTCAGCAACATAGCATCGGTGAGCACTGCATCATTTAAGTTCACCTTAGACAACCGGACTTGATCCATCATCACCTGGTTCATGTTTGCGCCCTGAAAATTGGTTTCTTTTAGGGTAGAAGTGCTAAAAACTGCTCCTTCTAAATTGGCGTTGATGAAATTGGCTTGATCGAGATCAGCACCCGGAAATTCTTCTGAGCGTAGGTCTGCACCCGAAAAGTCTTTGTTTGCTAATCCTTCATTTGAGTAGTCGAGCGATTTGCCACTGGCTGCCGCAGATGCCGCTGCCTGTGCAGGAAGGGCACTAACACACCAGACCAAAACCACTAGCAGCAGAGAGATGACTCTGGAGAGCAACGTTTTAGAAAATACCAAAGGTTTATGGGTCATGGTTGAGGATTGAGAGAACGTCCTCTATTAGTGTAGGGTCGTCGGTATATTCTCGATCAGCTTGCGCGATCGCCACCGTCACAGATCCAGGCTGTTCTTCGACTCGGATGATTTTTTTTTCAACCCGCAGAGAACTTTGAATTGCAGAATCAGCCGTCTTATAAGGCAGAGTCGCCAAAATCGCGGCAGCTTCGGCAACGCTAAACGTCCCAATCTCAAAGGCATCTGACGGATTTGGGACGGTGACAGCGCTCAAGGCTTCAGCAGAAAAGAGTCGTAAAGGAAAATTACGATCGCTACAAAATTTCACGAGTCCCGCTTCGTTGGCTTTGCGGTCGATCGTGGCAATTCCGGCGATCGCGGCTTCTGCGAGGTGATGCGATCGCAAAGTTTTCTGAATGGCGTATTCGATTAGTGGCTCTGGCGTTCCGCGTTGACAACCGATTCCCACCCAAAGCACTCTAGGATGCCACTGCACTTTTGGCAAAACCGATTCGGGCGCAAACCGTCTTTGGAGAGGGCTAATCCAAATCCGCGCCTTGGGTTCGGGAGGCTTTTCTCGCGTGGTTGCCGTGTAGTCAGGAAAGCCAAAATAGAAGCAATGATCAGGCGGCAGAAGAAACTGCCATCTCGTTGATCCAGCTTCCTGAATGATTTGTATGGGATCTTGACGAGCGATCGCCGCCCGCACTCCTGCCCAATCTCCCGTTCCACGCTGCCACCCATATAAAGTATCCAGGGCATCGACTTCAAGTAATTCCATTTGCCTGATCCTACTTTCACAGTGCAAAATAGTTTTGACGGTGGGTGATTCTGATAAAGTCTACGATCTAGTCCAAAAGTGTGAGAATGCAGACTTCTTTAAAGCGGTTTAATAACCGTAACCTGGGTAATTATTGCAACCACCTACCGAAGTTCCTGAAACAATTAAGAATCCTGGAATAAAGGGTTAGCGTGTCTTCAAGTGCCGAGCGATTCTTCAATTTAGGTATCATCAGATCATTACTCCCTATAGCTAAAAGACGATGGTTCGAGCTTTTTCACGACTCACAATCCCAGTTGCACTCGCTTTAGCTAGCACAGTGCTGATAACTGGCTGCGATGATGCCTCCGAAATTGTTGCTTCGTCGTCTACAAAAAGCCTTGATTTAGAACTCAATGACCCCACTTACTATGTTAATTTAGGCACCGAACTGAGAGCCAGCCAGAAACTAGAAGCCGCGATCGCCGCCTACCGAAAAGCCATTCAAATCGATTTCAGAAATGTCCAAGCTTATCAGGGGCTAGGTAGCACGCTTTATGACCAAGGAAGACTCGAAGAAGCGATCGCCACTTATGGAAGAGCCGTTCAAATCAGTGTAGATAACGCTGAAGCCTATTGTGGTTTAGGCAACGCCCTGCTTGAGCAAAAACGCCCCGAAGAAGCGATCGCGGCTTATCACAGAGCAATTCAGATTAACCCAACCCTGACCCATGCTTATAGTGGGCTAGGGAATGCGTTGCGTGAACTCAAGAAATTTTCGGCGGCAATTAACGCTTATCAGAAGGCTCTCTCGCTGCCAGAAGTCAAAGGAACGACGGCTAGCGCCCATACGATCGCCTATGTAGGATTGGGTCGATCGCTACACAAGCAAGGAAAATCTGAGGAGGCGATCGCGCTCTACCGCAAAGCAATCAGCCTCGACTCGCGCTATGCCGTGACCTATCTCTATCTGGGCGACACGCTCTTCAATCAGAAGCGTTTAGAAGAAGCGTCACGCACTTACCGAAAAGCATTAAATTTACCCAACCTCAAAAAACCGAAGCTGATCAGCAGTCATGCTTTAGCACACAATGGTTTAGGGTTAGTGCTTCAGCGTCAAGGCAAAACCCACCTCGCGATCGGCGAATATCAGCAAGCGCTGAAATTAGACCTTAGCTGTGAAGTGGCAGGCGAAAACCTCAGACGGGCGAAACGATTGTTGGCGAAACAGCCTCCAAAACTCAAGCCTCAACCGAAGCAAAAATCGAAACAAACGTTAGAGGATGTTAGCAATGTCTCGTGGGTGTTGTTGCTACGATCGCTCAAAACGGTCGGCACCGCCAGAACTACCGTGGATTAGAACGAAATCTGCGTCAGGGCAGGGCACAACCGTGCCCATTATCTTTGCAAGTAACCAATATTATTTAATCCACTCTTCTAAATAAAGAATCGCCCCCAGTCATCTGAGAGCGATTTGAGTTTCTGAAACCAGCGATTACAGATTCACAGGAGTCCGATCGACCTTGTGACTCACCTGAATCGCAGGCTTCTGCATGGCTTGTTGCAGCATCGGCGTTTGGGTTACCGAGTCATTTGCCAGCGTAAACAGAGGATTAGAAAGAATACCCGCGATCGTGGTTGCGACCAATGTCAGCACCAAACCCACCTGCAACGGGCGCATTCCCGGTAGATTCCAGCTAATTTCAGGATAGTTTTTCACCGCCTCAGACATTTCTTGCGGCTCTTTGACCACCATCATCTTCACCACACGAATGTAGTAATAGATGGAAATTACGCTCGTCAACAGACCCAACAGCACAAGCGGATAAGCTCCCGCCTGCCAACCTGCCCAAAAGATATATAGTTTGCCAAAGAAGCCAGCGAGTGGAGGAATTCCGCCTAGTGACAAGAGGCAGATACTCAACGCCAGGGTCAAAAGCGGGTCTTTTTGATACAAGCCACCATATTCGCTAATCTGGTCGGTGCCCGTTCTCAGCGTGAAAAGAATCACACAGGTAAACGCGCCCAGGTTCATGAATAGATAGATCATCAGGTAAAACACCATGCTGGCGTAACCCGCGTCACTGCCGATGACTAACCCAATCATCACGAAGCCTGCTTGCCCGATCGACGAATACGCCAACAGCCGCTTCATACTCGTCTGTGCCAGCGCCACCACGTTTCCCAGCACCATACTGAGAATTGCTAGTGTAGTCATGACAAAGTGCCACTGTTCGGTGACGAGTGGGAATGCCGTCACCAAAAGCCGAATTGCCAGCGCAAATCCCGCCGCTTTAGAGCCAACCGACAGAAAAGCCACTACCGGAGTGGGAGAGCCTTCATAAACATCGGGTGTCCATTGGTGGAATGGAACCGCCGCAATCTTAAAGGCGATCCCCGCAATCACAAAGACGAGGGCGATGACCAGACCGATCGAGTCCGCCAATCCCGCTGCCCCAATCTGAGTGGAAATTTTGCTCAAATTCGTCTCGCCGCCTGATAACCCATAGAGCAGCGAAGTTCCATACAAGAAAATGGCAGAACTCGAAGCCCCAATCAGCAGATATTTCAATGCCGCTTCGTTAGAGCGGGGATCACGCTTGGTATAGCCCGTCAGCAAATATGAAGAGATACTCAGCGTTTCTAGCGCGACATAGACGGTGACTAGCTCATCTGCACCAGAGAGGAACATGCCTCCTACCGTTGCGGTGAGTAGAATAATCAAAAACTCTGCCAGAGCCGTGCCTGACTGCTCGACATAGCGGATCGACATCAAAATCGTCACGGCGGCTGAGAGCGCGACGATTCCCCGAAACACAATGCTGAGATTATCACTGTTATATTCACCCAGAAACGCGATCGGAGCCGTCGTATTCCACAAAAAGTAGAGGGCACCGAACGCTGTGAGCAAACCGCCGATCGCAAAATAAGGAGTCCACTTTGACGAAGCAGCACGTCCAACAATGAGATCACCGATCATCACAATCAAGAGCGTTGTGATCACAATGATTTCTGGCAAGATTGCTCCAGTGTTTAACTGGGCTACAAGCGTAGCAAAATCCATAGAGATTAGTCCGATTGAGCAGGGTTAACAAAAAATTTAAACTGGGCAACCCGATCGACCGGGTGAAGTTAGAAAGTGTGATTCTTTTAGGGATTCTATCGCGCTAGACTGTCACCTTCCCGTTAAATTCTACCGATTCAGGCTGGAATTGGATTGTTTCACCCCTTCATAGCCATTGAGTTGAGTCTATGTTAATTTGCCTGAACCGATGATTTTCTGAAGACGAAAGTTGAAAAATGGGTGGTTTGTAATTTTGCTGCGGTAGAGATATCCGACCGGAATTAGTCAGGAAATCTTCCCAAAACTTTGTGTTAAATCGATCTTGCCCATGAGTATGGTTATAAGTTATGGGGAACGCCCTTGACTGAAAACAATTTGAAATTGTCACTATATATTGAAGGTGACTTTAGAAAACTGCTCGTTGGCACATCAGGATTTGAAAAGTTACTTTATTGAAATCAGGCGATCGTTCAGATTTGGTGTTATTGATTAAATACACACGCTGCCTCACTCATCCGCTCCCCCTGCTCTCTTCTAAAAGTTAACGAGACTCATGTCAACTCTTGTCATCGTTGAATCCCCTACTAAAGCCCGCACCATTCGCAACTATCTGCCCTCGACTTATCGGGTAGAGGCATCGATGGGGCACGTGCGCGATTTGCCTCAATCTGCCGCTGACATCCCGGCATCCGTCAAGGGTGAAAAGTGGGCACAGTTAGGAGTCAACGTCGATTCTAATTTTGAACCTCTATACATTGTTCCGCAAGACAAAAAGAAGATTGTCAAGGAACTTAAAGAAGCCCTTAAAGGTGTCGATGAACTGCTGTTAGCAACTGACGAAGACCGCGAGGGGGAAAGCATTAGCTGGCACTTATTGCAACTGCTGCAACCCAAAGTGCCGATCAAACGCATGGTGTTCCATGAGATCACCGAAGAGGCGATTCAAGACGCGATTCGCAACTGCCGAGATGTAGACGAAAAGCTAGTTCGTGCCCAAGAGACGCGACGCATTCTTGATCGCTTAGTCGGCTACACGCTTTCCCCACTGCTTTGGAAAAAGATCGCAATGGGTCTTTCAGCAGGGCGCGTTCAATCGGTCGCGGTTCGAGTGCTAGTCAAGCGAGAACGAGAGCGCCGAGCTTTTCGTAAAGGATCTTACTGGGATCTGAAAGCGCTACTGGCAGTTGGCGAAAATAGTAAGAAAACAAACGAGTTTGAAGCCCGACTCATGACCCTGGGGGGTCGCAAACTAGCGACAGGTGCCGACTTCGACGAATCGACGGGTCAAATTGTGGCAGGTCGCAACGTTCTCTTGCTCAACGAAGCAGAAACTAGAGTTTTGCAAGAGCGCCTCGCTGACAAAACTTGGACAGTTTCGGATCAAGAAGAGCGCCCGGTGACGCGGAAGCCATCGCCTCCTTTCACCACATCTACCCTGCAACAAGAATCGAATCGTAAATTAGGACTATCTGCCCGTGACACAATGCGGACGGCTCAGAGCCTTTATGAGCAAGGCTACATCACCTACATGAGAACAGATTCTGTGCATCTGTCTGGGCAAGCGATCGCCGCTTCTCGCGAATGCGTCCAGCAAATGTATGGAACCGAGTATCTCAGCCCTCAGCCTCGCCAATACACCACCAAAAGCAAAGGTGCTCAAGAAGCCCACGAAGCGATTCGCCCTGCGGGAAGCAGTTTTCGCACGCCGCAGCAAACCAATCTGAGCGGACGTGATTTGAAGCTCTACGATTTGATCTGGAAGCGCACCGTTGCCACTCAGATGGCAGATGCCCGGCAAACTCAAATCACCGTCCAAATTCAAGTTGAAGACGCGGGGTTTCGGGCTAGTGGCAAACGGATTGACTTTGCAGGTTTCTTCCGCGCTTATGTCGAGGGTTCTGATGATCCTAGTGCAGCGATCGAGAGCCAAGAAGTCATTCTTCCTACCATGCGCGTCGGCGATCACCCCAACTGCCGGAATTTGGAAGCGATCGGGCATGAAACCCAACCGCCTGCCCGTTACACCGAAGCCTCTCTGGTCAAAACCCTAGAGAGTGAAGGCATTGGTCGCCCCAGCACCTACGCCAGCATCATCAGCACCATCCTTGCGAAGGGCTACGCTCAGTTAGTCGGCAATGCACTGATCCCAACCTTCACTGCATTTGCGGTCACCGATCTTTTAGAGAAGCATTTCCCTGAGATTGTTGACCCTAGCTTCACCTCAAAAATGGAGCAAACTCTGGATGACATCGCTACGGGCGAAGTGCAGTGGCTTCCTTATCTTCGTGAGTTCTACTCTGGTGAAGAAGGCTTAGAAAAACAGGTCAAAGATCGCGAGAGCCAAATTGATCCCAAAGAAGCCCGGACAATTCACTTTGGCGATTTGGATGCAAAAATTCGCATTAGCAAGACTGGGGCTTATATTGAGTCAGAAAGCGGCAATATCAACCTACCCAAAGATATGCCGCCTGCTGATCTGAATGCAGAACAAGTCGAAATTCTGCTTCAAGGTCCTAAGAAATTGGGGGTTCATCCTGAGAATGGTGAGCCGATTTACGTCAAGCTGGGTCCCTATGGGCACTATGTGCAACTGGGCGATAAGTCTGATGCTAATCCGAAGCCCAAAAACGTGTCCCTTCCTAAAGGGGTGACTCCTGAAAGCGTGACGATCGAACAAGCCGTTGGCTTGCTGGCGCTCCCTCGGACTTTAGGAATGCACCCTGACACTGGCAGAAAAGTGCAGGCGAGTTTAGGTCCTTATGGTCCTTATATTGTCCACGATTTAGGGAAAGGCGAAGACGGCAAAGTTCACAAAGACTATCGATCGCTCAAAGCTGCTGACAACGTTCTCACCGTGGACTTCGATCGCGCCCTGCAACTGTTAGCAGAACCTAAAGCCGTAAGAGGCAAACGAGGCACTGCCAAGCCCTTGCGTGAATTAGGTGCCCACCCTGAAGAGGGAGATCCTGTCAACATCTACGATGGCCCTTATGGGGCATACATCAAGTATGGCAAGGTGAACGCTTCGCTGCCCGAAGGTGAGACGGTCGAATCTATCACGATGGAAACGGCGCTCGGCGCGATCGCTGCCAAAGCCGGAACCAAAGCCGGAACCAAAGGTCGTAAAACGACTGGCAAGACGACAGGACGATCGAAGAAGGCAGTAGCCGACAGCGAGACCGAAACCACCGCCCAGAAAACGACTCAGAAAGCCAGTACGACTAAAAAGGCGACAACTTCTAAATCGACGACCAAGAAAACGACAGCTAAAACAGCCGCCGCTAAGAAAACCACGAGTACCCGTAAGAAAGTGCAAACGGCTGAAGATTAGTAAGCTTTCAAAGCTAAATTGATGATCTGTAGGGTTAGGACAGCTTTGGCGATCGGGTTGGCTGGCGAGTGAATCAAGTTTGGTAGCCAAAGGGTGATCGTCTTCATGACTTACAGGCTCCTAAAGGGCATCTCCCTTCAGCCGCTATTCGTGCTGTTGGGAGTGGTCCGAAAGCACGGACACGAATTTTGAAGCGGTTGGAAGCCTGTAGACGATCTGGCTCCTGAAACATCCAGACTCTATTTTTATCAGTTGCCATCAGTCATCTATGCCAGTTACAAACGCCACAAGTTCAGAATTTGAATTCGACCCCGAAAACTTAGAGTAAGACGATGTAATCTTTAACCAGTCAGGGTTTTAGTCTTAAATTCACTTTCCGCTCTGCTATTCAGAATGGCTCGATCTCGATTGATTCGGTAGAGTTAGCTTAACTAGCTTATGCAGGTATATTTTGAAACAAGTTTTACCCCTACTAGGGCGTTTCTTGATCATCAGCCTCGCCAGCCTTGGAGCTGCAACATTTGCAAATCAGGCAAACCACAAAGAGTATTGGTATCGCACAATTACTAATGTTCAGACGGCAGACTTCAATATGCTGTCTCATACGTTGCCGACAAAGTTATCCTTGACTCTCATTAATCGTGACTTGGAGGAGCTACAACGCACCTTGGATAGTAACTATGGCTTATTTGGCATGGTGGTGACAGACTGTAAGACCCCGGAGCCAGATTGCCCCAATCAAAAAATCCTCTACTCCTCCGACTCTCAACGGGAGTGGAAGAAACAACTGAGCCTGGAAAAGTTAGCAGGTTCGCCGTACAGCATTTTAAGAAATCCACCTCCTATCGCTACAGAGTCAGAGTTTTCCGACGCTCGTGATCGGACTTGGGAGGCAACAGGTAAAACCAATTCAGGTCAAATCATCGGACGAGTTTATTACATGCGGGGCATTCCTCCATCGTTCTGGGCGGAATATCAACAATGGTTCTCAAAGCTTCCGAATAGCCTATTTTTAGGGAGTGGAGCGCAAAAGTACTACGCATTGACGGTATCGCTGTTTGGGGCTAGTGGACTGGCAGCGTTTGGCTTCATTGAGTGGCTGCTTTATCGAAAACGAACTGAGAAACGGCAGGCACAGAAAGAAAGGAAACAGCTTCTCAAACAGTTGGAACAGGTGCGCCAGCAATTACGGGAGCGGTTACGCCAAGTGTCAGCCCTGATCGCGCAGAGAGAAGAGTTTCTGAGTGAGTTGACAGCCTACCAACAACAGGAAAAGCAGACCACTCAACAACTGGGACAGATGACTACCCAACTTGAGGATCAGCTTGCTCAACAGAAACAGCTTGCTCAACAGCGGCAAAGTGAAATGTTAGAGAAAGCCTTCTCTACACTTCGAGAGGAGAACGAGCAAAATAAGGGAACGATCTCAAACCTCCAGGAACAGATTGCTCAGGCACGAACGCAGGTGCAAGACGGGAATACGAAAAACGTGGAAGCGCTGCAACAACAGTTAAAAGCCGTCCAGCAGCGAAACCAGGCAGTTCACGCTCAAGGTCGCGAATACAAAATTATGATTGGGAGGCTACACGGAGAAATCGCTGAAAGTGAACGCAAGCAGCGAGAAACAGAACAACTGGTAGGATTCCTACGCACTCAACTTGAGATAGTGGAACGACGAGAACAGGACGCTGATCGCAAACGGGAAGAGATGGAGAAGACTATTGACGTTTTAAACCAGGAAAAGGAAGGTGGCAAGCAAGATCTCCAAGTCTTGGAGAAGCGGATTGAAGAACTGCGTCAGAAAGACGAACTGCGTCAGAAAGACGAACTGCGTCAGAAAGAGGCATTAGATGGTTTGCTCAATGACTTCGAGCGTTCTGTTCTAAACTGCTTGCAGGGTAGCCTGAAGTTTCAAACGGAGCGTTGGCGAGTTCATACTCAATTCGATGTCAGTCAGCGTAGAGAAATCCGTCAAGTCACCGATTTCATCGTCGTTAGTCAATCCTGTGTTTTTATCATTGAAGCTAAATATTACGTGGGCGAAATCTGGGCTGAGGGAGATGTGAGGAATATGCCTTGGATTTGCCAGGAAACAAGCAGACGCAAGCCGATAAAAAGCTCAGGGGGTGAGAATCCCTATAAGCAGGTTCTTGGCTACACCGATAATATGAGAAGTCGAGTTGGATCAGATAGAGCAGGTGGCAGGATCGGGGTCTATGGAGTTGTTGTTTTCCCAGAGGATGCAGATGTTAGTCGCCTTCAATCCGAGATTGGTGGCTATTACAGAGTAACCACGTTAGACAGGCTGGTGCAGGTCATTCAAGATATTGAAATTAATTTGTTTAACCAGACGCAACACCAATTCAGTCTTTTATCTGTAGAGCAGCTTAACGATTTGGTCTGCAAAAAACCTGTCAAACCTATCAAGTCTTAAACGGAAGCCGACTTCATGATCTTCCATCAGGGGAAGTGCCTCATTCTCGAAGTGAATGGACAGCATCACCTTGAGGGAGGACAGGCGACGAGGGACTATGTGCGCGATCGGATGTTGCTACGGGCAGGGTTGCCAACGGTGAGGTTTACGGGGCGAGATTGCTTGGAGCGTCCTAGTGCAGTCGTGGCAGAGTGTTTGTCGATTTTGCAGGGGCGATCGTGAGTAGTGTCCTGCAACGCGGCGACCACCTCTTTAGCACAACAAAGTACATCATCAAGGACGTTAGAAGCGCGATCTCGATCTGTGAACTCAGGGCTATGATGGCAACCAATAACGCAACAACTCAGACAAGCTTAATCTCGACCGGAAGACCGGGTACAGGACAAGACGTATGACTGATTTTTTTCGACCCGTCTCTGACCTTGGCGATCGCTACCAAATCGATCTCTCTGATGTCCATGCCAGGATAAAATTTCTAGGCATGGTTCCTGAAGATCTGAACGGGAAAGCCTTCATTGACGCTAACGAACTTAAAGTGATGGATGCTCTAGATGCTCATATCAAAGCGGGGAGAGACATCGCCGATTTTGAACAGCGCCAGAGTTGAGCCGATATACGCCTAAATTTAGTGCAAGAAAGGGTTGAAAAGGGTGCGACCTCTACTTGATACAAAATGCCTATAATCTATATTTGAGAAGGTTTTTGAGTTTCTTCAAAGCAGATATTAAATTTACTCATTGACTTCCACAATAAATTATCAAAAACCTCATGGAACAAAGAACCGAGAGTTTCCTTGGGACATCAGATAGAGGTCGCACCCATCTGTAGGGACGTTACCTGTAACGTCCCTGACCAGTAGGCAGATCGAGAAGCTTCGATCGTCGCCATCTTTACTAACTAACGAGATCAGCAAACACCTCTTGTACGGCTGGGTGAACCAACTGATGATTCTGCACATTTAAGCCGTTTGCTAACGCAGCATCTTTATCCAACGCTTCTAAACCATGATTTGCTAATTTCAACACATAGGGAAGGGTGCTGTTGTTAAGTGCCTGAGTTGCCGTCCAAGGAACCGCTCCGGGCATATTGGGCACGCCGTAATGCACAACCCCCGCTTCAACGTAAGTCGGTTGAGTGTGAGAAGTCGGTCTAACCGTTTCGATGCAGCCGCCCTGATCGACTGCCACATCGACAATCACTGAGCCGGGTCGCATTTGACCGACTAGTTGACGAGAGACGATCGTAGGTGCTTTCCTTCCGGGCACTAGCACCGCTCCAATCAAAAGGTCAGCGTCAGGAACCGCTGCCTCGACTTGGCTAAAACTGCTGTAGAGCAGCTCAACTCTAGAGCCGAATAAGGTTTCTAGATAAGACAGACGATCGACGTTGACATCCAACATCGTCACTTGGGCACCCATGCCGATCGCCATTCGCGCCGCTTCAGTTCCGACCACACCGCCGCCGAGAATCACGACTTTCCCAGGTTTGACTCCGGGCACTCCGCCCAAAAGAACGCCACGTCCTCCCTGCGGCCGTTCTAGAAATCGTGACCCAAACTGCACCGATAACCGTCCGGCGATGATGCTCATCGGCGTAAGTAAAGGCAGGCGACGATCGAGAAGTTCTACGGTTTCGTAGGCGATCGCGCTCACACCAGAATCGATCAGATGCTCAGTCAGCAGACGATTTGCCGCCAAGTGAAAATAGGTGAAGAGAATCTGTCCCTTCTGTAAATATTGATATTCACTAACTAGCGGCTCTTTGACCTTAAGCACTAACTCCCGGTTCCAGACTTGTGAAGGACTACTGACAATATCAGCACCCGCTTGGATATAATCAGCATCCGTAAAGCCTGATCCCGCGCCAGCCTGGGTTTCTACAAATACCGCGTGACTGCTCTCTGACAAAACCCGTACACTGCTAGGACTTAACCCCACCCGAAATTCCTGATCTTTTGTTTCTTTGGGAACTCCGATTTCCATCTTCACCTCGTTATGCTCACCTCTGCTCTAGCTTAAACCTGCTGAGCGTTTGTAGTTGTTATCCGTGAGGCGGAATCTCTGTGCAAAATGTCTTAAATCTGTCTACAATAGGATGCGAAGGTAAAGAAATGTGAAGTAGCCGATCGGGGTTCTAGCGTTCTCTACTCTTCAAAAAGATTCAGTTGTTGATTTATTAAAGGCGCGAGGTTAACAAGCAATGACTTCTAGTCAACCGACAACGGCTCCTAAATTAAGCGAACCTAAGTTCGGCTTTAATGATTATGCAGAGCGCCTCAACGGTCGAGCAGCTATGATTGGCTTTGTCGCAGCGTTGATTGTTGAATATGTAACGGGTCAAGGCGTGCTGTCTTGGTTGGGTTTGATGTAGCTTCAGTTCTGAGTATAAGATTTAGTTAACAGGGCAGATGAAAGTCTGTCCTTTGTTATAGTTGAACGATCTGCCTGAGTCAGTGTACTGATGTCTGTAATTTTGCTTATAATCGTCGCAACTTAAGTTATTTAATCCACGCTCCTAAGTTAAAAAGCTACAGAAGTTGAGAAGCCATACCGTTGACAAGTAAGTAGCTTTAAAATAAAAAGTAACTGCAATAGAGCCAAATTTTATGAGTATTGTCTGGTCACGAATGTTCAGAACCGTCTATCGGAAGGAACCAATCACCGGATTTGTGCTGATTGCAGGTGCCGTAGATGTCGCGATCGGAGGCATCGATGGCAGCACCTCACTGGTGATTTTTGGTCTGAGCGCAGTCGGAGTGGCGATCGCGCTCAGACTATGGCAATCTCAAAAACGCTCACCCGACGTGCAAGAACGGAGGGCAATTTATGCGCTTCCGCCCTCGTCTTCTCGCCCTTCCCTGCCGATGCTCTCAATGGCCAAAAAAAATCCGCCTCAGAATTAGCCGCTTTAGTGTCTTGATGCTATGAACGTTTTGACTCTGACGGTCGCGGGTGGGCATCATTGTGCGGCAATCAACGGGTCTACACTATCTCACTTTCAGATTTGCGACCTAGCACATACAAAGTGGTAAGATCATCCCCGATTTCTTCTTGGGTTTGAAGTGCTTCCAGTTCTGCTTCAAAGTCTGCTTTGATTTCTGCTAGCTGCGCTGACGAAAATTCAGATAAATCAACGTGAGTTCGATGGCCTAAAAGATGGCAGGCGGCAGAGGAGGCAACCCTTTGGGTTTGAGATCTAAGGATGGCAACTTGGGCTGATAAGTGGAAGCGATCAGTCCTGCTGCTAAGTTGACTAGAAAATTTCAGCAACTGCGATGCCGGGAATGCTCGATCTGACCAACGTTCTTCAGTGGAGCGTTGACCGATTCCATCAGCGCCCGCTGGCGAAGCAAGATCTTATCCATCAATTTGACCAAGCGCTGCTTCATAGTCTTTTTGGATTGGGTGACTAGTTGGAAACCGCGAACCCTGCGGGTAGCGAAGCTTGCGTAGAGTTCTTCAAACAATTTTTGGCTAATGTAGCCGCGATCTCCCAAGAGTTGTGCAATTAAGTCTTGGGTCATCTCAGGCACAGGTTGGCGGTGTTCGGTATGGGCGTGAGTGAGTTTGAACGCCAAGCGTTCTCCTTGATCGTTGATGATCAGATGCAGTTTGAAGCCAAACTTCCACCCAGTTG
>NZ_MPPI01000011.1:0-40202 GCF_001895925.1 Phormidesmis priestleyi ULC007
TTCAGCTAACGTGCGATCCTCTTCTGAAGTCAAAATGATCCGGAGGGGAGCAGGCATAAGGAGGGGTTAATTAGAGGGTCTTCCTATCTTATATTTAACTTCACCCTCCTACTTATATGATACCAGAATCAAATCTTCGTGGAGGTCACAATGAGCCAGATTCAAGAAATCCTAACACTGGCGATCGCCAGCACGCTACTCGCTACATCAACAACGGTTGCTCAATATAACACTCCGAGTGATGACAGCACCTTAATGCCGGAGGTCACAACTACGAGTGGTTACGAGATGGAGGAGTCTCTAAAGCAAAGTCAGGCAACCGTGAGCGATGACTCTTATTCGTTCACGATGACGTTACCACAAGCAGACAGCGGCTTTACAAAGCTGTCTCTTTCGCTAACTAAGCCCGATCGGGATAACACGATCGTGCCCATTCATCTCAACCTAAAAGGCACTACCGCTTTTGTAGGAACCTCGACGACGGGGGCAGCGATCGCAGTCAAAGACGCATGGATTGATGAAACGGGCACTGTCTGGGTAGAGTTCAATTCGCCAGTGGCTGCCAAAACTACCCTGACTGTTGTGTTCAAAACGCAGAAGCCTCTAGCGGTAGGACAGTATGTTTATAGTATTGCTGCTTACCCAAACACAAAACCTTCCGTTGCTGTTTTCGTTGATAGCGGCACCGTGAAAATTTAGAAGATCTCGATCGCTATCTGAATCTCTAGCTGAAGTAGCCCTATATAGCAATCCTAAATGATTGTGGGATGGGCATCTTGCCCGTACAGGCTGGAAGCCTGTCCCACTCTTACAACTGAAATAGGATTGCTATATTACCAGGGCTACTTTACCCGCATGAATTTCCTTGCATGTAGCAGTTGACACTTGTAGCAACTTCACCTTCTCCAGTCGCGATTGAGACACAGTTGATGTGTTTTAGCAGAGTTTATAGATTTGACAAAAATGGCATGATCAAAACGGTTGTTTTATCACAGTAATTATTTATACCAACCACTACAGATAATAAAACTATTTAGATTTACATAATCGCTAATAAGGGCTACCTAAAGACAGAGAAGCGATCGCGAGTAGAATCCGGTGTAGATTCAGATGCCTGTAGGACAATTTGCAATCCAAATGTGAACCGAGTCCGTAGTACTAACTGAAACCACGATCGATTCGATTGATGTTTTTAACGATACAGCCCTCGATCGGGGGTCAGGTTACTTCACCTTAAACAAACAAAACCATGAACAAAGCAAAACGACTGCTTCGTAATCTTATTTTGAGCGCTATTACCTGTTTGGTCGCAGTTAACATTTCAATCTTTTCTCAACCCGTTCACAGCCAAGAGGCTTCAACACTCACCGCCTCACAAATCCCCGTGGGATCAGAAGCGCTACGCGAAGCTGAGAGCGTTTTGATGGCTCAAGGAATGGAGAGCAAACCCTTTACCCGCTATGTTGCGGTTCTCACTCAAAATGAGGTTGTTCCGACGACTCCATCTAGTTATGCCTTTGGTGCGGCAGGAGCGGTGTTAGTCGGCGATCGCTTAATTGTTCGGGGTGACTTTAGTAATTTGTCGAGTCCTCTACGCGACTATGCAACTGATCCGCTCAATCCGCCCAACCCCAATGTTACGTCTGGCGCGCACATTCACCGAGGCGAACCGACAGGGAATGGCCCATTTCAATATGCCCTACAAGTCAGTCCAGGCGAAAGCGGGCTTCAAGGTCGATTGATGGGAGAATACACGCTGACGAGTGAACAGCTACAAGCGCTGTCAAGTGGCAAGCTGTACGTGGATATTCATACTAAACAGAATCGAGCGGGCGAACTGCGTGGCATTCTCAAACCGCTCTAACTGTCAGAGGGATGGGTTGGGGTAGGGGCAATCCCCCGTGGTCGCCCTCCGTCAGGGGTAGGCACGGGGGCGCTATCCCTACAGCCATTTTATCCCCTCATTCTGCAACGCCCAAACATTCTGCCGATTCGACCTTTAATGAGATGGTGCTTGCTATTGTTGTTAATTTCATAATACTTTTGGTTGGATTAGAGAGGCGTATCGGTTCTAGTGAAGTTGCCAAATCCGAATCGTTGGGTCTTTGCTGCCACCGACGAAATGCTGAGAATCAACCGCGATTAAACGAGTTGCAGAAGTTTGGTCTGAGACAATAGGTTGAACGGTTGCCATCGGAAGCCGCAAGAGTTGAAAACCGCCAAACTTAAGCCACTAGTTCTGTCAACAGTTCAGATTGCACGTTTAAGCGGTTCATATGATTGACCTCGTAAGAGTGTTTGTTGGGATTGGTTGGGGCATGACCTCCAACTGATTGACAGTTTGCCTGGTTCAACTGCTCATTTACCAGTCCAAAAACTGCTCACTCTTTGCTCACTTTTGGCTGTTTCTGTTCATACATCCGATCGCAGGTCGAACACGTACTTAAAGAGATAGGGAAGAATGATTGAATTCTCTCCTTAAAGAAGTAGATTGATTCAAGGCGCATTAATGGCACAATGAGGGCTGAATGATGATTTAAATAATTCGCTTGCAAAAGCCCGATATGCCTCATGCCTGAGCCATCCGACCACCCAGAACAACCCGTTGCAAATCAGACAGATGCAGACCTATATCTGGCACTGAGAGGGGGGCAAACGGCTGCTCTTGGCATTCTTTACGATCGTCACGCTAGATTAGTTTATGGGCTAGCCCTCAAAACCCTCAGCAATGCTCAAGAGGCAGAAGATCTCACTCAAGATATCTTTCTGAACCTCGCCAGATCAACGTCTTATGACCCACGACGAGGATCTCTCAGAACATTTCTAGGAATTTTGACTCGCTCTCGCGCCATTGACCGCATTCGATCGCGCAGCACTGCCTTGTCCCATTTGGAGCGATTGAGATCAGAGCACAACTCAGAAACCCCAGCTCAATCTCCCTTTGACCAGGTTTCTCAAACCGAACAATCTCAGGAGGTTAAAACAGCCCTTGCTCAGTTGTCAGAGAGCGAACAGCAACTGTTGCAAATGGCTTATTACGAGGGTCTTAGTCAGTCAGAAATTGCCGAGCGATTAAGTATGCCGTTAGGAACTGTCAAAACGAGAACTCGGCGGAGTCTCATCAAATTGCGCCAGACCCTTACCGATTACATTGGATAATTATGTCTATAACTGGGTCGGTGTCTTCAGAACACTTACAGCTACTCATTGCCGGATATGTGTTGGGCGATCTCGACCCCAATGAAGCGGCAGAATTTGAGCAGCTTTTGCTAGATCACCCCGCGATCGCAGACGAGGTGACTCAGATGCAAGCCGCGCTGGAACTGTCTGATGATCTGCCCGAAGTCGATCCTCCAACGCATTTGCGGTCAGTCATTCTCAATGCTCAAGCTCAACCAACTCCTTTAGCCGCAGTTCCTGACCCGGCGGTTTCTAGAACCCGCAGAAACCCGTTTCCCTGGAGTAGAGCGCTAAATCTGGCGGCGGCAGTGCTGATTGTGGTGCTAGGAGTCAATAACTATCGTCTCCGACAAACGCTACAAGCCTCACAGACTGAAACTCAGCGATTGGCTGCTCTCAACTATTCGTTAAAAAGCACAGAACCAACTAATCCAGCTTCTGCCACTGTTGCCGTCAACCCCAATAACTTAGAAGCGGTTTTGACGGTCAAAGATTTGCCCCCGTTGCCTCCCGGCAAGGTCTATGTGTTGTGGACGCTGCTCAAGGAAGATGCTCCTTACACCACTGACGCTAAAGGAGCCATTTTGACCGAAGCTTTTAACGTCGATGCTCAAGGAGGCGTGGCTAAACCGATCGTCGTGCCTAGAGCTTTCCGGTCTGAAGCGTTGATTTCAAAAGTTGCGGTGACGATCGAAGATGCGACAGCGCCTCAAAAGCACCAGGGAAAACCCATCATGGTCACAAGTCTATAGTCTAAGAGGATGTTTGAAAAGTTGAAATAAACCCTGCACGTCTGAAGTCACGAAGCTGAGGCATTTATGAATCTTTGCAAATGCAGTGAGCAATCAAGGAGCTCATAGAAACAAATCAAGAGAAAGTTTGGGATGTTGCCTTTAACTTTTATTGATGATGAGATGCTGTCGAAGCCTGACACGATCGCATTAATAGCATTTTCAGACTGCGCGATCAGGATGCGAGAAGTGCTGCGATCGCTCAAATAACAGCAGCTATAGGGACTCGACTCGTGCAATCCTCCATTTAGCAGAGATGACTCAATTAAAATGTACTTATTAATACAACTTCTGGGGGAGCGCTTATTCTAAGCGCTCCTTTATTGTTAAAGGGTAAGCGGTGATTCGGATTACAGCTTACATAAAATAACAGACCAACTAAAGAATAAAGGAGCCTATCATGAGCTTAGAAGATAAAGCTAAAGCAGCAGGCAAGAACATTGAAGGCAAAGCACAAGAAGCTTTAGGCAATGTAACGGGTGATGTTGGCGATCAAGCAGAAGGCAAAGCAAAGCAAGCTGAAGCATCTGCCCGCAACGCTAAAGAAGATGTGAAAGATGGTGTTAAGAACATCGTCGATAAGGCGTAATTAAATCTCAAATGGATTTGGATAATTCGATATTATCCAAATCCATTTTGTTTAGAAAGAAACGTTTTCTAACTCACTTAAAAATAAACTTGGAGGCAATTCTAGTGAGTTTATCTCAGCATTTTCGTAGGGTTTTAATTGCTTTGTCACTAGTCCTATCTTTGACAATCACCGCTTGTGGTGGAACGGCTGTAACTGCCAAGACCACAAACCAACCGGGAATCAGCAACAATCAAAGCTACGGACAAATCGAGCGCGGTACGACTCAACAAGGGCAAAACTTTGGCAATTGGGTGGTGCAAACGAGTCATGGATTAGTTCAAGATGCTTATGTTCGTGGCAGTGACAAACTAGGGGTTGTCATCTCTCCTCAAGTTCGTCCAACCGAAGTGCGAACATTGGCGAAGTCTTTAGTCCAAGGCTTTCGTAAGAATGCCCCCAATCGTGACTTGACTGTCTTGATGTATGCCCCTGACAAGCAGTTAGTTTTAACTGCAAAATATGACAACAGCACCAAGCAAATTCAGTATGGAACTAGCAGCTAAATCAACGCTACTAGCAATTGCTGAAAATTGACACAGGAGTTTATCAAAAATGCCTAGCAGCGACGAATATAAGCGCCAGGTCATGCACGATTTGGCAAAGGGAGATAAAGAGTCTGCGGACGATATTATTCCCGATGATTCTGTAGAAAATTATCAGAATTTTGACGACTTTGCTCAACGATCGTCCAAAGAAGAACGGCGGCAATTGTTTGGCAAATCGTTTCACCCCGATCGCATTCCTTCCAGCCAAATGGAACCCGAATTGCAAAAGGCGATCGCTCAAATCAAACCCAACGAGCGGAATGATGTTGCCAAAGAATTCTTCAGCCAACTAAAAAAGAGAGGGTTGCACGATCGTGACTTAGAAAGGCAACTGGGACTCACCACTCACAACCCCGGTCACATGACTGCTGATGATGTCAGCAAGCTTGCAGCATTCACTTATCACAATCACCCCGATATCTTTCAAGAAGTGTTGGCAGACCAGCCTGCAATGATGAAATTCTTAAGCAACCCGATGGTTGGGGCAGCTTTGGGCGCGATCGCCGCGAAATGGTTCGGCGGTCATAAATAGAGGTCAAGCATCAGGTTGATATCAAAGAGATGAGGGTCTAAAGCTCTCATCTTTTTTGTTTAGCAAAGTTTTGAGAGCGTTCACAAACGAAATTATTGTGATGTCCTGACTTTGTAGCAGTATCATGGGCATCATGAAATTTGCTGGGTTGATCGTTTAGAATCTTCAACCCTCAAAGCTGTGAGGAATGTTTGTGAGAAGGTTTAATCTGTCGTCTCTAATATCTTTAGGAATCGCGGCAAGCTCGATCGGGTTGTTAAGCTTGCTCATACCAGGCAGATTTGCGATCGCAAGTCCTGGTTTCTCCAAAGCGATCGCTCAATCAGCCCCTCAAAAACCGCCCACCTATGTGCCTGTTGCTCCGCCGCCTCTGGCTCCGCCGCTACCAACTCAGCGACAGCCCCAAGATGAGCGGATTGGAGAAGATTATCGAGTCAGTGCCCTTCAGCCTGATTATCAGGGTCATCTTTGGGTTGGCTCTTGGCAAGGGTTGGCAAAGATTAACCCCAACACTGGCAAGATTCTGAGCCGAATTGCGATTCCTAACCGCACGATCGGAGCATTGGCTCAAGACAAAGTAGGACGAATTTGGGTTGGCACTTATGAAGGATTGCTGCGCGTCGATCCCCGCACCAACGAAGTGACTGCACAGAACTTTCTTCTACCGTCCAATCGCGTTTTGTCACTGCTGATTGATCAGCGAGGCTATCTCTGGGTCGGTACAGACCAGGGTCTAGCGCTGATTAGCCCTGATCAAGGCTTGTTAATGACGACCCTCAAAAACTTGCCAGGGGTCAGTGCAAATGCGCTCAGTTTAGATGCAGACGGTCAACTTTGGGTCGGCACACTAGAGAGCTTAGTGCAGGTGGATACTTCTAGCGCTCTGGTCACTAATCAAATTTCAGAGATTCCGGGCGGAGTGGTGCAAGCCCTCACCCTCGATTCGAGAGGGTCTTTGTGGGTCGGCACCTTAGATGGCTTGCTAGAAGTCAACCCCAAAGCCGCACAGATTAAGCGATCGGTGACCCAACTCCAAGGGCGCAACATTCTCTCAGCCCGATTTGACAAAGTAGGTAGCATGTGGGTGGGCACCAATAATGGACTTTTTCGCCTCAACCCCTACAATGGTGCGATCGTGGGGCAGGTGGGCAGTTTGCCGTCGAGTCAAATTCTGGCAGTTTCTCCTGACACTGGAAACAAGCTCTGGGTGGGCACTAGCGATGGGTTAGCGTGGGTAAGCATGAGCAGCTATCAAAGTCAGCCTCATTTCACGTTCAGTCGGAGTAATCCTTGAATGGCAGAAGATCAGTAGGATAGACTCACGCCTTAGTTTACGTCTGTTAACGATATGCCAGTTACGCCACAGCAGTTAATTCAGTGGAAACAGCAGGGACGCACGATCGTGGCCCTCACCGCTTGGGATTATGGGTTTGCCCAAATCTTAGACCAGTCGGGCGTTGATGTGATTTTAGTCGGCGATTCGCTGGCGATGGTGGCGTTAGGCTATGAAACCACGCTGCCAGTGACGCTCGACGAAATGCTGCATCATGCGAAAGCAGTACGTCGAGCGGTCAAGCAAGCGCTGCTCGTGGTGGATTTGCCTTTTCTGAGCTATCAAGAAAGCGTTCAGCAAGCCATTCACTCCGCAGGTCGAACCTTAAAAGAAGCGGGCGCACAAGCCGTCAAGCTAGAAGGCGGCTACCCTGCGATCGCCGAGACGGTGGCTCATTTAGTTCGCGCCGGAATTCCGGTGATGGGGCATATTGGGCTGACCCCACAATCGGTTCGGCAGTTAGGGTTTAAGCAGCAAGGCAAATCACCCGAAGAGGGAGAGCGCATTTTGTCAGAAGCGATCGCCCTCGAACAAGCCGGAGCCTTCTCGATCGTGGTTGAACACGTTCCGGCTGATCTGGCGTTGCAAATCACTCAAAAGCTGACCATTCCCACGATCGGCATTGGTGCCGGAGTTCACTGTGACGGTCAAGTTCTAGTCACCACCGATGTTTTAGGGTTGGGCACCTGGAAACCGCCGTTCGCAAAATCTTACGTAAATCTGCACGAATTGATTACTCAAGCCGTTCAGAATTATTCAGGCGAGGTGCGATCGCGCGAATTTCCAGAATCGTAATTTCCAAATTCAACCCGTTCTTAGCTTTTTTTCTGCAAAATCCATTTCACGGCAGCCGTTAAGTCTGTGGCAATATAGTCGGGCTTGGTGTGATGCTGATAATCACCGCTAAGAACGCGATCGCCATAACCCGTCTGCACCAAGATGCCTACACAGCCAGCGTTGTGTGCCATATCAACATCAGTCGCTTTGTCACCCACCATAAAGCTTTGAGAAAGGTCTAAATCGTGTTCCCAAGCCGCCGCCACCAGCATTCCAGTATTAGGCTTGCGCCACGTCGTCCAGCGCGTAAATTCTGCTTGAGTGCCGCCTTCGGGTGGGCTGAGATGAGGACAGTAATAAAGCGCATCCAATCGTGCCCCCGCTTCAGCGTCGAGTAGACGACAAAGCCGTTGATGCAAAGCTCGTACATGAGCATCAGGATAATAGCCTCTGGCAGGCCCAGACTGGTTAGAGACGAGACAGCAAAATAACCCCGCATCATTGAGCTGCCGCACCGCTTGGGCAACTCCCGACATTAAATGCAGGTCTTCAACCTGGTGAATGTAACCAGCTTCTTGATTGAGAACGCCATCTCGATCGAGATACACGGCGGGTCTTGCCATGACGCTAACCGCCCCAAACTTTCTGTAATATGGTTTGTGGCGAAATATCTGCCATTTCTCCAGTCGAGGACTTGATGCCGATCGCCCGTTCACTCTGGGGCAAAAGCTTTGCGGGATCGGTCGGGCCAAACAGCGCCAACGTGTAGGTTTGAGCCGCGATCGCCAGGTGCATGGGGGCACTATCTGTACACAACATCAGACTGGCCCCGGCGATCATTGCCACTAGTTCACCGATGTTGCTAGGCGAAGTGACTTTAAGCTTTGGAGTCGATCGCAACAGATCTGCGACAAAATCATCATCTTCGGGGCCTTTGACTAAAACCATCGGCAGGTCTGGCTGCTTTTTCTGAAAATCTCGGACGATCGTTCGCCAACTTTCGACCGGATAAATTTTGTCAATGCCCTTCAGCCGCGCAAGTTGACTCGACCCACCATGAATGATCACATAGCCGCCGTTTTGAATGCCTAGCCGTTTCCGTTCGATATCTGCCCATTGCAGATCTTTAGCTGGCACACTGACTGCTAATTCTGGACAGGGCGTATCAATGCCTAAACCCTTCAACAAATCGTGATACATGACTGCGGCATACTGATTTTGATTGAGCGGCACCGGATTAGTGAGAAACCAGTCTCTGCCGCCACTTTCATAGCCCACACGAGTCGGAATTCCACTCAGCCACAGCAAAAAACCAACAGTTTGGCGTTGCCCTAAAGAAATGGCAATGTCATATTCGCGATCGCGCATCACGCCCAGTAGATTTGCAAAATCTGCCAGACTATTGCTGCCCTTAAAATCAAACAAAATTGTGTCGTGAACTGACTTAGAAACCCGATAGGCGCTTTGAGCGCGTGGCTCAACGACGACATCGATCTGAGCGTCAGGGTAAGCTTTTTTTAGATCATCTAGAGTTGGAAAGAATAGGATTTGGTCGCCAATTCCACCAGGAACAAGGGCAAGAATTCTCATATTGATCTCTTTACGGTTCTTAATACCATATTCGCTCTTATTTTAGGGGAAGATACACACAGTCAAACGGTTTTGAAGTTTAGATTTTGAGTTGAAAGGAAAATCTGTGTATCTACTCATACCAGCCGCCGGGTCGGGTCGCCGAATGGACAGTGAATGGCTCCGTCAAGGCACCGCCCAGCGCAATAAGCTGCTGCTCAATCTGTTGGGCAAACCACTCCTCGCCTGGACGCTGTTAGCAGCAGAGGCTTCGAGCCACATTAGCTGGATCGGCATCATCGGGCAGCCGATCGATTGGGATGATTTCACCACGATCGTCACCCAACTCTCTTTCACAAAGCCCATTCACTTAATCGAGGGTGGCTCGACGCGGCAAGAATCGGTCTACAACGGGTTGCAAGCTCTTCCCCCTGATGCCAAACACGTCTTGATTCACGACGGCGCGAGATGTTTGGCAACCCCAGAATTATTCGATCGCTGCGCCCAAGCTGTTTTGACCTGTGCAGGGTTGATTGCGGCGATTCCGGTCAAAGACACGATTAAAGTTGTTGATCAGGAGAAGCTGATTAAAAGCACGCCCGATCGCAGCCAGCTTTGGGCAGCCCAAACGCCTCAAGGCTTCTCGGTGCCGCTGCTCAAAAAGTGTCACCAAGAAGGGCGACGGCAAGGCTGGGAGGTCACAGACGATGCGGCGCTGTTTGAGCAATGCCATCTTCCGGTGCTGATCGTGGAGGGCGAAGAGACGAATCTGAAAGTAACGACTCCGGTTGATTTGGCGATCGCAGAGTTTATTCTCACGCAACGGCTAAATCGTGCCGTATAAACATCGCATCACCTCAACTCTTTCAACGTAGCCTCAGCTTTCTTAGCCTCTTCTGAGTTGTTTTGCTGTTGATACAAATTTTGGGCTTCTCTCAGGGCTGCGATCGCTTCCTCTTTACGATCGCGAGCTTTTAGGGCGATCCCCAACTGATAATGAGCGCGGGCATTCTGAGGATCTAGCTGCACCGCCTCTCGATAAGCGATGATCGCTCGGATGAATTCTCGCTGCTCGATCGCCAAATCTCCTAGCGCTAACTGGGCTTCGATCGATTGAGGATTGACGTTGACTGCCCGTTGATAGGCAGTTAGCGCCCCCGCAGAGTCGCCCACTTCTTGCAAAACTTTGCCCATTTGTAAATGCAGCTTGCTGTTGCTAGGGTCGAGTCTAACCGCACGATTAAAAGCTGCTAGAGCCGCGCGGCGATCGCCTTGACTGAGCCAGCCAACCCCCAAGTTAACTTGAATGCGGCTACTGCGAGGGTTCAGTTCTGCGGCGCGTTGAAGGGAAGTAATTCCTTCTCCGATCTGGTCTTTTTGCAACAGCATCAAGCCGAGCATCTCATAAGCTTCTGCATTTTTAGGCGCGATCGCGGTGACTTTTCGATAGGTGGCTAATGCCTGATCATATTGACCCTGCCGCGACAAGACAGCGCCCAAACCGAGATAGGCATTTAAGTTTTTAGCATCCAGCTTAGTTGCGCGCTGATAAGCGACGACTGCGGCTTTGTCATTTCCTGCACTCGCCAGACTAAACCCTAAAGCATATTCAAAATCAGAATTGCTAGGATCGAGGACGATCGCTTGCTGATAGGCGATAATCGCTTCTTGAAAGTTGCCCGTCTGCGCCTGAATGTAGCCAATTCCAGAATAGATGCGAGGGTTTTTTTCATCTAACGCGGCGGCTTGTTGAAACATAGGCAGCGCTCCTGCCCAGTTTTTGGCATCAACTAACTCACGCCCCTTTTGCAGCAAGTCATCTAGCTCTTGCTTAGTCTGATCACCGGGCTGAAGATCGGTCGCCTGAGCAAAAACAATCTGGGGCGATAAGGTGAAGGTGGCTCCGATTAAGAGGCAGATCAGCGTCGATCGCCAACGGAGATTAGGTCTTTTAAGACTACAGATCATGAGTTGTGGACGTGAAAGAATAGATTGGATTGAATGGCAAGTCACACCGCAGCTAAGATGAATTTAATGCCAATCAACGCATAAAAACAATCCAAGCAGGTGATTATTCTTGCTGCTTAAACAAAAAGTAGATCGTTGCTCGATCGTGAGCGATGCTACTATCACTAAGTTTTCTTGAGCGGAAACCCCATGATTGTCACTACAACTGATGTTATTCAAGGAACGACGATCGAGGCTTATTTAGGCATTGTCACGGCTGAGGTCGTCTATGGCAGCAACGCGCTCCGAGATTTCTTTGCCGGAATTCGAGACATCATCGGTGGGCGCACCGCAGGCTATGAGCGTGTGTTTGAGCAAGGGCAGCGAGAAGCGATCGCCGAACTTGAACAACGTGCCCAGCGTCTTGGCGCAGATGCTGTGATTGGCGTTGAGATTGATACGGGAACGATCAACATCGATCAGTCAGGTGTCTTGCTTCTAATCACTGCCACCGGAACTGCTGTCAGGCTTCGTCAATAAAGTTCATTCAAAAACGTTTTACCCCAAGTCCATCCCTCAATTCACTCTAACGATAGACTCCTATACTCATTCTGCTGGTAGAGATATCTCACCTGTAGAGGGCTTAGAGTAATGCTCAAGTGTAAATCCTTTGCAAAAAACTATCGACTTGGGGAGCTAATTAACATGGCGTATGCTAACAGACCTATCACTGATCAGACTATCGTTCAAACTTCGGGTGAATACCACGATCGAGTCCGTTGGGGCCCGATTCTCTCTGGACTCTTTGTCGCGCTGGCTTCTCAACTGATTTTGAGTGCTTTGGGCGCGGCGATCGGAGCGACGACGATCGCGAATTCTGGCGCTCCCAGATCAAACCTGGGAGATGTTAGTCAAGCTGTCGGCTGGTGGGCGATCTTGAGCCTGTTGATTTCGCTATTTATCGGTAGCTGGGTGATGGCGCGGGCTTGCGGCCCAATGAACCGCAGCACAGCACTGCTGAATGGAGCAATTTTGTGGGCAACCACACTGGCTTTGAGCGCGTGGTTGCTAACCAGTGGCGTGACGGGTGCATTTGGTTTAGCTGCGTCTTCGGCCTCTAATGTTGCCGGGGCTGCGTTGCCACAAACTGGGGTTCCCAATGTGAATCCAACTGCAATTCCTAGCCCGACCGCTCAAGATACCCGCAACATTGCAGACGGAGCGGCGAAGGCTGGCTGGTCTTTTGTATTGGGTTCTTTGTTGGGCTTGGTTGCCTCTCTAATTGGCGCGGCAACTGGCGCTCGCAGCCCTCGCGATGTCACGGTTTACGCAGAGCCAACGACGACGACCACTCGATAAACCTGAGCTAAACCTTCAGCGTCTTCTCTTCCCTTTGTCTAAACATTAGACTGAGGGAATTTTTTTGACAAAAATAGGGACGCTGTTGATAACGTCCCTATCTTATGAACGGGCTAGGAGGGATTCGAACCCCCGACACCGTGGTCCGTAGCCACGTGCTCTAGTCCACTGAGCTACAAGCCCCCGTGTTGATAAGATCATCATACTATCACAATGCACCCGATGACAAAGAATTCTTCAATTTCTTCTAAAAATTCTGCAAATTCTCTCAGTCATCTAGACGCAGATGGACAGGCACAGATGGTTGATGTCTCTGCCAAAGCGGTGACGGCTCGGCAGGCGATCGCCATCGGAAAAGTGCGAATGTCGCGAGAGACGCTGAACACGATCGCGGCTGGCAATGCGCCTAAAGGGGATGTGCTAGGCACTGCAAGACTGGCCGGAATCATGGCAGCCAAACAAACCGCGCACCTGATTCCGCTTTGCCACCCCTTGCCTTTAACCAAAGTCAAAGTGGTGATCACTCTTGACGAAGACTTGCCGGGCTATCAAATTCGCGCTGAGGTCAAGACAACGGCAGAAACCGGAGTCGAAATGGAGGCACTCACGGCTGTCTCGATCGCAGCTTTAACGCTTTATGACATGGCAAAGGCGCTAGAAAAATCAATTCAAATCGAACAAATTTATCTAGTCAGCAAAACGGGCGGCAAGTCAGGAGACTATCAAGCTGATACCGACGCAAGTTAATCAGGGTTCCGTCTGGTAAAACGTCAGGGCTGTACTTCCGTAGTGCTTTTGACGGCAGATCTCTAAACCTGCAATCTCATGCAGTTGACCCGGACTGTGTTCGATCGCAAGTTCTCCATTAGCCGCTAATAAGTGATGGTGGACGATCGCAGTCAACACAGGCTGATATAACCCACTCGCATAAGGCGGATCAAAATAGATGTGATCAAACTGCTGACCAGAAAGGTTTTCTAAACGTTCTAGCACTTCACCTTTCATGACTCGATAGGTTTGCTCTGGTTTAGCGACTTGTTGCCAATTTTGTTGAATTACGGCACAAGCATCTCTCGATCGCTCAATTCCTATCACTGTCTTTGCACCCCGACACAGGGCTTCTGCGCCCATTGAGCCACTTCCGGCACACAGATCAAGCCAGCGGCAATCGACGATCGTGCCTTGCCAAATGTTAAACATCGCTTGTCGCACTCGTGCAGCAGTCGGACGCGTTTCCTGTCCGGGAAGCGTTTTAATTAAACGATTGCCGTAAATTCGTAGACTCATGATTTCGTCGAGACTACCTCGCGGCTAATTGCTGACGATCAAGGACTAATTGCACGAAGTTAGAGAGAACTTTCAGTCCACCCGTCGAAGATTTTTCAGGGTGAAATTGCACCGCCATGAGGTTGTGGTCAGCGATCGCAGCCGTCACTGTTTGACTACCGTGGGTGATCGTCGCTGCACAGATTTGCGGATCACTGGGTTCTACATAATAAGAGTGAACAAAATACATCCAAGGATCGGCAGGAAGTTGATGCCAGAGAGCGCACTGGGTTTGCGTCAACTCCAATTGATTCCAACCCATGTGCGGAATCGTGATTCCAGGCTCATGACGAAATCGCTTCACCTGTCCAGGAATGATCCCTAGCCCAGGTTCGGTGCCTTCTTCACTCGCGTCAAACAAAATTTGCAATCCCAGACAGATGCCCAGAAAGGGTTTGCCACTCGCGATCGTTTTCCTGATCGGCTCTTCTAAATGCCGCGATCGCAGATGTTGCATAGCTGGATCAAATGCCCCGACCCCTGGCAGCACGATCGCATCTGCCTGCTCAATCTCTCGTGGAGAATCGGTGATTTTGGTAGTCGCGCCTGCATTGGCTAACCCTTTGCAGGCAGAGTGCAGGTTTCCCATGTCGTAATCTATGACTGCAATGACTGGCATTGTCTCAACCCTCGATCGCTTAACCTATTGAAGATTGTAGTCGGTTCATCGATCTAAACTCTACCGCTCCCGTATCCTAGTAAAGAGATAGAACGACCCTCAGGAATGAATCTCGGTAATCAGTCAAAATCTGCTCTTCTAGGCAAGCGCAAAATAGTATGATGAAGTTGTCTTAAGAAAACTTCATAGAACCATCATCGTGACTGTACAACGCTTAACATCAGTTGCTCTTGAGAAGCAAACCTGGGAATGGCAAGGACACCAGATTCAATATACGTCGGTTGGCAGTGGGCAGCCTTTGGTGTTGATTCATGGCTTTGGAGCCTCGATCGGGCACTGGCGCAAAAATATTCCCGTCCTGGCGGCTGCCGGATATCAAGTCTTTGCCCTTGATTTGCTGGGCTTTGGCAACTCTGCAAAGCCTGCGATCGATTACACGCTAGAGCTTTGGGTGGAGATGATTCGCGACTTTTGGCTGGCGAAGATTCAGCAGCCTGCGGTTTTTGTCGGCAACTCGATCGGCGGTCTGATCTGTCTAATGATTCTTGCAGAACACCCTGAAATGGCGGCGGGTGGAGTTTTGCTCAACTCAGCAGGTGGACTCAACCATCGCCCCGACGAATTAAACTTGCCACTGCGGTTTGTGATGGGCAGCTTTGCAAAACTGGTGGGTTCTAAAGCGATCGGTGCCTGGCTGTTTAATCGAGTTCGCCAAAAAGCTCGAATTCGCGGCAGCCTCAAACAGGTCTACAAGAATCCCGAAGCCATCACCGACGAATTAGTCGATCTGCTGTATCTTCCCTCTTGTGATCCGGGTGCTCAGGCGGTGTTTGCGTCTGTTTTGACTGCCCCCGCTGGGCCCAGACCAACCGAACTGTTGCCCCGTATTCAAGCTCCGCTTCTGGTTCTATGGGGAGAAGCCGATCCGTGGACTCCGATCGCAGGGTCACAAATCTATCAACAGCTAACAGAAACTCACAATGTTCAGTTTGTGGGAATTCCTGACACGGGGCATTGTCCCCATGACGAGCGACCCGAAGTAGTTAATCCGCTGATTCTCAACTGGCTCAAGACGATCGCACACTAACTTAAATCACGCTCAACGGTCTACGATCGCTGAGGCTGTTTGAGTGGGAGCGATCGCATAGGCTTGTGCAGTAGGCACCAACGTCCAACCCGCTTGTCTGAGTCGTTGATAAGTTGTCCAGCCTTTAGAAGCTCCAGGGATGGTCAAATCAGGAACTCGATAGTGAGATGCGGTGTAGGGCAACCAGGGTCTGTTTGGGTGTTCTCTTAAATGCAACACTTTATTTCCACCGCCCAATCCAGCCAGCCAGCACATTTGTCCATTCATAAATCTTTTCCTTAAAGTACTAAACACGTTTTGCTGAACCCTGGTTACTCAGCTTGTGATTATTTTTGACCCAGAGGGTTAGACGAGTTTTAGAGGTGTAACCAGACTGTTATCCAAACTTCATCGGTTTATGGTCTGATTACGCTTAGGTTATGTAAATCTTTGTTAAAGCGAATTGATAAAAAGACAGACTTATGCACACCAGCCAATTACTCTAAAGTTACATAGAAGATTCACTCTATAGCAGGATGTTTAAGCGGAATCTACTGAGTAAAAGAGGCATCTGCGAGTCAGATTGGAAATTTGTTGGGTCAATATACTGAAAAGCTCGGATGCGATCTTTAGAGAATTTAAGTATTAATTGACTGTTAATCAAATATCGATCGAGCGCTGGGGTCAAAAAAAGCTGTTCTTCCATGAAGGTAGCGATCGAAGGCTTCATGTTCTAAGATTCAAATTTTTCACTACAACCTCAGTTCTACGCAAATCGCGATCAGTCTCAAGATCAAGTAATTAATAGCCGCGATCCCAAAAAGTTCATCTGTTTTTGAGCCTTGATTTCATGCCTGAGTCGCAACTTCACAACACCCTGTTCTAACTTCTTATGACTTTATTAGTCGCCCCAGAAATTTCTCTCTATGAATTAGCGGCTGACTCTGGGCAAACTCCCTTTGTCCAAGTTAGTCCCGCTACCTTCAAGTCGATGGTGAGTAACCTGATCGATTTATTGATTGAGCAGCAAACTTTGGCTGCGGTTTGGTCAAAGATGCCGCGTGGCCAAGCTTGGCAAACTGTACTCGATCGCTATTGCAGGCTTTCTGACCTTCCTCAAGCAGTTTATTTGTTGAAAAATCAGCGAGAGGAAATCTTTGACGACAGCATTCAGTCATTTGAACAGGGCGATCGTAATCTCGCAAATCACCCACTCATCACTTCAATCTCGCTGGCTCCTGAAAGTCAGCTTAGACGTGAGTATTTTTTGCTGATTTGGTCAGAGCAGTTTTGCTGCTTGCTGATGGCTCACCGTTTTAAATCTCCTCAAGCGACGATCGAGCCTCCAGTTTTAGAAAGTGGGCCAGAAGATTCTCCTGACAAAAAGCAATCATTGAGCGTTCTGTTCTCGTTAGATCAGGCAATGATTCGACAGTTTCTCAGTCAATTAAATCGAGAATTGCCGCTTCTAGACGCTTCTAGATGTGAGATTCGGGCACCTTGGGAGATGTTGATCGATCGAGTTCAACCCTTGCCTTTAGATGCAAAGTTGATGGGGCGGATTTTCACAAAACAAATTCAGCGTCAAGAAGAACTCTGGCAGCGATCGACCACTTACCGCAAACAAGCCGAACTCGCATCGCTGCTGCAAAGGCAAAATGAGGAGCTATTGACGGCAATTCGGTTAAAAGATGAGTTTCTCAACAACGTGGGACAAGAGTTGAGAACGCCTTTGACTAACATGAAAACTGCCATCACTTTGCTCAACTCGCCCAATCTCAAGCCACCTCAAAAGCAGCGATATATGGATCTGCTGGTGAAAGAGTGCGATCGCCAAAGCACTCTGATTACGAGTCTGCTCGATCTGGTGAACCTCGATCAAAGGGCAGAACACACCACGATCCAATCGCTACAGTTGAGCGATGTCGTGCCGGGAGTCGTTAGCACCTATCAACCCCTGGCAGAAGAAAAAGGGGTGAAATTGGCTTACATCGTGCCCGAAGGCTTGCCACCTGTCGCATGTCTGAGTATGTGGCTCAAGCAAATTGTGATTAACCTGCTGCACAACGCGGTTAAATTTACGCCTAAGGATGGGCAGGTTTGGGTGCGGGCAAAACAGCAGGGCGACTATGTGCAGCTTGAGTTTCGCGATACGGGAATTGGAATTGCGCCCAGTGAAATTCCTAAAATATTTGATCGCTTCTATCGAGTGCGTCAAGCGATCGAACAAGAGACAGGGGGATCGGGTTTGGGGTTGACGATCGTTCAGCAACTTTTGCTGCACTGTGGCGGTTCCATCTCGGTGAAAAGCCGAATCGGTGAGGGTTCTACCTTCAATGTTTTGTTGCCAATCTATCAAAAACCAATAGAGCAAGAGGAGATCTAAAGAGTTTTGAATTGAGTCTGTCTGCTGAGATCAGTGAGACTATTGAAGTGTGAACTTCATGACTCATCATCTTTATGTCTATCTCGATCACCCTTCACGCCGATCAGATTAATAGGTTAGACCTGTCTCCAGCGATCGCGGCAATCAATCCCCTGCTGTTGGAGATTCTTGCTTATGAGCAGCAGCTTCAGTTTACGATCGATTACCCGCTCGAACCCGATGACCCCAGAGAGCTATCTGAGATTCCAGAGGTGCGTTTGTGGTTTATCCGCTTGGATGCGCTGTATCCCTGGCTGCCGTTTTTAGTTGATTGGAAAGCTGGAGAACTGGGACGATATACAGCAATGCTGGTGCCGCATCAGTTCCACCCCAAAGAGGGAATTCAGTACAACCCAGAGGCGCTAGAAATTTTTGTGATGAGTAAGACGTTTGTGCTGATGAATTGGCTCAAGCAGCAGGGCATTGAGAGTCGATCGCGCCTCAAAGCGATGACACAAATGTTGGGCTATGAGTTAGACGACGCATTTTTTGATTTACTGGTCGAGAATTGATCGCTGATTCTGAATCGTAAACTCTACTTGGAATAGGTGCCATGACTTCTAAATTTTGGACGATCGCGCTGACAACAACTTTTCTGCTGGTCAGCCCAATCGCCAGCCTCAACGCCCGAACCTGCAAAAATAATTGTCCTGCCCCAGTTCTTCAATTTACGCCAGGTCAGCGCATCGTCGTGCAAGTTGTCAACCGCACCGAAAATCGAGTTGAAGTCGAAAAGGTGTTGGGCACGAACCCGATCTCAGTCGCACCAGGTCAGCAAATCGAATTTGAGCGCGGCGGCAGCACCGATCCTAATTTCTCGGTCGTGTTTTGGGATGTCACAGCATTGGCAATGAAATCGTCGCTTTCTAAGCCCAACCCCAACACATTACGAATCGAACTCAAATCAGAGCGCAAATATCCTCCGGGCGATCGCTCGGTCTACATCCGCAACGATGGCCGAGTCGATGTTTTTTAAAGAGTCAAGAGAAAGTTTTATGATTTGCGCTTTTATGTCGGTAAGATGGGCTGAGTCTTTTTGGATCGATCGCCTGTGTTAGAGCTACCTGTTTCTCGATCGAGTCTGTCTCCCCGTGCTGCAATTCCTGACCAACGTTGGAATATTTTTCCCAGTCAGGCAGAACGAGCGGAGCAGCTTGCTCAAACAACGAGCTTGTCTCCCTTGTTAACTCAGGTGTTGCTCAATCGAAAAATCCAGACACCCGAACAGATCAAGGTTTACTTAGATCCCGACTCTCAAGATTTACCGTCACCCTTAGAAGACTTTCCAGATCTGCCCATCAGCTTAGAGTTGCTGATCAACGCCATCAATCAACGCCAGCGCATCGCGATTTGTGGAGACTATGACGCAGACGGTATGACTAGCACGGCTCTGCTGCTGAGAGCGTTGCGGTCTTTGGGTGCGCGAGTCGATTATGCAATCCCCAGCCGGATGAGTGAGGGATATGGCATTAACGAACGGATCGTTGAAGACTTCCATGAAGAAGGAGTTTCACTCATTCTCACCGTCGATAACGGCATTATGGCGCACAAGCCGATCGCCAGAGCAAGAGAGTTAGGGTTAGCTGTGATCATCACCGATCACCACGATTTGCCGCCTATTTTGCCCGATGCCAACGCGATTCTCAACCCCAAGCTGATTGCCGAAACGTCGCCTTATCGCAGCATGGCGGGCGTGGGTGTCGCTTATGTTTTGGCGCTATCGCTGGCACAGAGTTTTGACCAAACGCGAGAACTTCGAGATGTTTTATTAGAACTCTTTACGCTGGGCACGATCGCCGATCTCGCACCACTTCTGGGCGTAAATCGTCGCTGGGTGAAACGGGGCTTACAACTGTTGCCGAAGTCCAAACTATCAGGCGTTCAGGCGCTCATTCAAGTCGCAGGATTGAGCGGTGAGAAAAATCTGAAGCCAGAAGCGATCGGCTTTCGCTTAGGACCACGCATCAATGCAGTGGGTCGTTTAGCAGATCCCCAAATTGTGATCGAACTGCTGATTACTGACGATGATGGGGTCGCTTTAGAACAGGCGATGAAGTGTGAGCAGATTAACAAACAGCGTCAGCAACTCTGCGAACAGATTGAGCGAGAAGCGATCGAAGCTTACGAACAAGGCTCACTAGATGCAAAGGACGATCGGGTGCTGCTGCTCGTGCAACCGGGCTGGCATCATGGCGTGATTGGCATCGTGGCATCTCGGTTAGTCGAGCGCTATGGCGTTCCTGTGTTTATCGGTACTTACGAAGACGAGGCTCAACAACACATTCGAGGATCAGCTCGCAGCATTCCAGAGTTTAATGTCTTCGAGGCGCTGGAATTCTGTAAAGATCTGATGCTCAAATGTGGGGGGCACAAAGCAGCAGGCGGGTTTTCGTTTGAGGCGAGTCAATTGGATGCGATTCGATCGCGCCTCCGCACCTTTGCCCATCAATCCTTAAAACCAGAACACCTCAAGCCGCTCGTCACCGTTGACACTCAGGCAAATCTCAATCAAATTGACTTAAGCTTCTATGCTCAAATTGATGCCCTTCACCCCTGCGGCATGGAGAACCCCGACCCCGTATTTTGGACTCCGAATGTGCGGATTAGTGACCAAAAAATGATTGGCAAAGGACACCTCAAATTAATGGTGTGTCAAGAAGATTTGGCAGCCGATGAATTTGCAGCAGGTCAAAAACTGCAAGCGATCGCGTGGCGTTGGGGCGAATATTATCCCTTACCCAAGCATTTGGATATTGCCTACCGAGTTAGAACCAACGAGTGGAATGGAGATATTTCGGTTCAGCTAGAAATCATTGGAGTCAGGCTGCCTTCTCAGTCGGCAAATTCTGGCGTTGAATTTTCTCACAGTCAGCGCAATTACACCTGCGTGATTTTAGAGCGAGACGGCATCAAAGAACTCAGAATTCGCAACTTTAAAGGCGAGGTTCTAGCCATTCAAAAAGGGCAAAAAACGGGGACTTTAGGGAAGACTCCGCAGACGACGAAAGAGGTAGACGTTTCTCAACCGCAGTTCTATCACTTGATCAAAGCAGCGATGCAAGTCTTAGGAGTGGGCGAGTAATTCACATGAAAAAGCCCGATCGTGACGATCGGGCTGTGGAGCTACTCTCTCTTAAACTTTATAAAACTTTGTCAAGCTAGCTGAATACCCTCAGCTACGGCTACTGACCTAAACCACCTTTAGGAAACTTTTAAAGATTGCCGTTCCGCAAAGCGAGCAAGAAAATCACAGCGGGCCCTGCAATCACGATCGCTGCAAGCATTGACAACTGAGCAATCGCCTCAAAATTGATATTGCTTAGAAACTCCATTTCCCCTCCCAACAAGCCTGATAACGTCTGAACCGAAACCGCAACCGCTAATATCTTATCGGTACGATCGCACCTTTCTTAAAGAACTTTACAAAACTATAAAAGACTTAAACTGCGTCAGCTAACCATTATGTTTTGTTAAAGTGGATCATTCGCGCTTGTTCAGTCTCTCATATTCTTGATCGGCTTCAGCGCCACCAAAAACCGCTATCCCCCTACGACCCGCTTCGCTGAGGTCGTAGGGGGATAGCGGGGCAAATGCAGTGAAACGGAATTTGCCAATTGTCTTTGCCTCCCACAAGTGGTATTATTGTACTCATGAAACAAGTCCTGACAATCGTTGTAAAGCTTCAACCTACCCCTGAGCAAGTGTCTAAAATGGATGCTTCGCTCCAGGCGTTTGCGAATGCTTGCAACTATGTCAACGACAATACCGATCCTAAAATCACCAACAAGATTGCACTGCAAGCCCTGACCTACCAGACCATCAAAGCCGAGTTCGACTTGGTGGCAAACATGGCAGTCAGGGCGTGCGCTCGTGTCGGTGCAAATCGCAAAACGGCAAAGCTTAAAGGCAAGCCAGTTAAAAAGTTTGCACCAACCAGCATGGACTGTGACAAAGACTTGTTCACCTTCAGGGAGAAGGATTGGGAAGTCAGCCTCGCCACCGTCCAGGGCAGAGAACGAGTCAGACTGAATGCTGGCAACTATCAGAGAGGGAAGCTCAAGGGCTGCAAGCCAACCTCGGCTCAACTGTGCAAGCATCGTGACGGCAAGTTCTATCTGCACATTCAACTCAAGGATGAAGCGCCAGAGCCAATTCAATCGCGCAATGTGATTGGCGTTGACTTTGGACGCAGAGACATTGCCGTTACGTCTGAAGGAGAAAAGTGGGACGGTCAGGACATCCAGCAAGTTCGAGATAAATTCTCCAAAGTCAGAGCATCGCTGCAAGCAAAAGCCTCGAAAGGCACAAGGTCTACTCGCCGTCGGGCGAGACAGATCTTGCAACGGCTGTCGGGCAGAGAGCGACGCTATCAGCAATGGTTGAACCATCGAATCAGCAAAGCAATTGTGCAGCAAGCCAAAGCGCTTGAAGCGGTGATTGCGGTAGAGGATTTGACAGGCATTCGAGAACGCACCAACGAACTGCGGCGCAACAAGACTGAGCGCAGACGTTCTAATAGTTGGGCGTTCTATCAGTTGCGCCTGTTCATTGCTTACAAAGCAATTCAGGCAGGCGTGGAGATGGTCGCGGTGAATCCGGCTTATACCAGTCAAACCTGTCACCAATGCCTGCACATTCACCCCGTTAAAGGCAAGTCTTATCGTAGTGGTAAGCGCTTTCAGTGTGGTCATTGCGAGTGGTCTGGGGATGCTGATTTGAATGGGTCAAGGATGATCAAGATTTTGGGGCTGTCTGTAAACCAGCCTAGAGGTTCGGAGCTTGCTTGTTCTTTGAACAGTCACGCTTCAGGGCTACTAAAAGCTCCCCGTTCAGCGTAAGCGACGGGGAGTAGTTTACTCTGAGATCAAGATTTTTTCCCTCTCTAAAACCTATGGCAACCTGGCTTTGTGTAAAACAGTGTGGTGCTTGCTGTCACCTCGACCCAACCGATCGCCCCGATTTAGAAGACTACCTCTCTGCCGCAGAACTTGAGCTTTACCTCAGCATGGTTGGCGACGATGGCTGGTGTGTAAATTTTGACCAAGACAGCCGAGAGTGCCGCATTTATGAGAAGCGCCCACGCTTTTGCCGGGTGGAAACCAAAACTTTTGAAGAAATGTTTGGGGTTGAGCCAGCAGAACTTAATGATTTTGCGATCGACTGCTGCCGTGAGCAGATCGAAGGGGTTTATGGCGATCGCAGTTTAGAAATGCTGCGCTTCGATCAAGCGGTTGGCATCTAAAAAACATTGCCAATCGCAGCAAAGTCTAAGATAATGAAAGAAATGTGAAAAGCAGTGTCCCTTCATGCCACTACCCGAACTTTCTGTATCCGGTCTGCCTGACTCTTCATTAATCGAGTCTGACTTCTCTGATCAGTCTATGGTGCTTGAGATCGAAACTCCGTTGAGCGCTGCCCAAGCCCCAACCTGGGACTTTTGGAAAGTGTTTGGCTCCACTTTCGTCACGATCTTCTTGGCAGAACTGGGAGACAAAACTCAAGTCGCAACGCTGCTGATGAGCGCTCAATCTCAAAATCCCTGGGTGGTGTTTGCGGGTGCGGCATCTGCTTTAGTCGCAACAAGTTTGGTCGGTGTATTAGTCGGTCGCTGGCTGTCTACCCGTCTTTCACTCAAAACCCTTGAGCGCGCCACAGGAATGCTCTTACTCGTTATTTCAGCCCTGCTGGTTTGGGATGTTGCACGAATGTAGTCAGGAGTCACAGCGATGGATTGGCATCTTTTAGGGTTGAGTTTTATTACCGTTTTTTTGGCAGAGTTGGGAGATAAAAGCCAGCTTGCCGCGATCGCCCTGAGTGGCGCAAACGCTAAATTTCCGAGAGCGGTTTTTTTAGGCACGATCGCTGCCCTAATTTTGGCAAGCTTTTTGGGTGTGATTGTGGGTGAAGGCACCGCTCAAATATTGCCTGCTCAATATGCCAAAGCGATCGCCGCCGCAGGGTTTGCAATCATGGCAGTTCGGCTACTCTGGTTTAGCGCTGAAGAATCAGAATCGATCGAGTAAAAGCCGCCGATTTTCTGCATTTGAGGCGATAGAAAATAGGTGTAGATTCAAAATTATTCATTTTGCACCGTCCTATTTTTCCCAAATTGTTTTGATGTTGACAAACTCATGAATTCCTTCTTTGCCTAGTTCGCGCCCATAGCCCGATCGCTTGATGCCGCCAAACGGCAACCGCACGTCAGATTTGACCATGCCGTTGATAAAAACTGACCCCGCTTCGATTTCTTCAATGAAGCGATCGCGCTCTTGTTGATTGGTCGTCCAAGCACTCGCACCCAAGCCAAACGGGGAATCATTAGCGCGTCGAATCGCGGCATCTATGTCAGGAACTCGAAACAGTAGCGCCACAGGCCCAAAGAATTCTTCGTGTTCTGCTAGACAGCCAGCCGGAATCTCACTCAAAATTGTTGGCGGATAAAAGTTACCTGGACGATCGGATAAAGGTTCACCGCCGATCAAGACTTTTGCGCCTTGCTGAACGCTCATTTTGACTTGCTGATCTAAATCTTTAAGAATTCCAGGGGTGGCGAGCGGCCCAATATCGGTGTCTGGCAAGAGAGGGTCGCCAATTTTTAGCGCACGATATTTTTCGACCAAGCGATCGATAAATTCATCAGCGATCGCGTCTGCCAGAATAAACCGTTTGGCAGCAATGCAAGACTGTCCATTATTAATCATCCGCGCGGTCACTGCCGTTGAGATAGCTGTCTCCAAATCTGCACTAGGCATGACAATAAACGGATCGCTGCCACCCAGTTCTAAAACGACTTTTTTAAGGTGCTTTCCTGCCGTCGAAGCTAAACTGATGCCCGCAGGTTCGCTGCCTGTCAGAGTTGCGGCTTTTACTCGATCGTCTGCCACGATCGCCGCTACTTGGTCGGCTCCGATCAACAGCGTTTGAAACGTCCCCGTTGGGAAGCCAGCCCGATGCAGAATCTCTTCGATCGCGAGAGCAGACTGGGGCACATTTGAGGCGTGTTTAAGCAAGCCAACATTTCCTGCCATCAGCGCTGGAGCCGCAAATCGAAACACCTGCCAAAGTGGAAAGTTCCACGGCATGACTGCCAAAATGATTCCGAGCGGCTGATAGCGAATAAAACTATGACTCGCATCGGTTTGAACAGAAACATCGGCTAAAAGCTGAGGGGCATTTTCAGCATAATAACGACAGACCGACGCACATTTTTCGACCTCGGCGATCGCAGCTTTGAGCGGCTTTCCCATTTCTAGCGTCATGGTTTTGCCAAAGCGATCGCGCTCTGCTTCTAAAATCTCAGCCGCCCGATTCAGCCAACTCGCTTTTTGCTGCATTGGCACCGTTCGATAGTTAAGAAACGTTTGCTGCGCGAGATCGAGCTTGGCTTCAAGATCGCGATCGCTCAACGGTTCAAACGTTTTCAAAACGTCTCCATTAGCTGGATTTGTAGTGGCGATTCCCATAACGACGCTCCTGACGATCTTGAACTAGTAATTATTCTGTATCTTCTGCACTTGCATCACTCCTAAGTTTGCGAGTCGCTTGAGGCTCACGAAACTGGGGCGTATCGGCTAAAACCGCGATCGTACCCATCCGCCCGGTTTTAAGGGTGGCATCCGTTAAAACATCAACGACTTCAATTCCAATCACTTCTCGAATCAACTCTGTCAGTTGAGGATTGAAAGCTTTGTCGAGATCGTCTCGCACTTGTTCTGCCAAATCTTCTTGACCACTTGCAACCAAAACTTGCTCAGTTTTAGTAATAGAATCTTCTAAAACAATAACAACTTTACCATCAAAAATTTGACACTGAACTCGACTTGGCTGCTGCCCAAGCTGAGTGCGATAGAGGGCTTGAATGCGCTGAGAAAGAGTACGTTCTAGCTGTCCACGGGTTTGGGTTTCAGAATTCATAGTACATTAATCTGAAAATACAGGGTTTTAATAACTAGATAGAAGTTGCTAACTTAGTGCTGTTATTATCGCGATTGCTGAATTTAGAACAATCCATCTGAGGGCGGGTTTGAAGTCACCAAAGATTAACCAATAAGCTCTACTTTGGACTCAGAAGTCCCTAGTTTGAGTTGAGAGCGTAACTCTAAATTGGGAGTGATTTAATGTTTATCTCGTCTCAATGAGTCCATTGACGATCGCTAGCACGAGGGTTAACAAAATTAATGTCCACAAAACAAATCCAGGGATAAAGGTGAGTAGCCCTACTCCTCTCAGAAGCCAAACCAGAGCCGTTAGCCCAATGACTCCCAAAAAGACAACAACCCTTGAGTTAGATGACTTGCTCATAGTTTTTCACGCAATAATGCTTGTGTTTCTTGTCTCCTCACCTTTAGCAAATTTCTCTGAATCTTCATCAGAAAACAGCAGATTTTTATGGCAAGGCATCAATTATATTGATAACTTAACGTTGGTAGGAGCGCGATCGACGACTCGTTACAATTTTTGTCGTCTACTCTGCCGCACTTATAAAATTGCCTAAATCGCCCCGTTGACCTTGCTTGAGGAGTGCTAGACCATGATGACTGCATCGACAAAACCCAACCTACTTCAGGAATCTACCGAAATTTCGTTCACCATTCCAGAGATTCGTGCTGCTCAACGCGACTCGTTGCTAAACGGTGAAATTCTACTCAAAACTCGCTCTTACACCGCTTGGGGAGGAGCCGTTACTGCCCAAATGTACCTCCCTGTCTCTCCTGCCCAAGTCTGGCAGCAGTTGACCGATTATCCTCGCTGGACGCTGTTTTTTCCTGACATCACCCGTAGCGAAGTCGTGCATAACGGAATCAGTGGCTCTAGTACAGTGCTGAAGCGGCAGGTTAAACGCATTTATCAAAAAGCCAGCAAAGCGTTCTTGTTTCTGACGGCGCAGGTTGAGATTCATCTTAAAGTTTTAGAAACTCAACATCAGCGCATTCAGTTCTATCTTGAGTCGGGAAGTTTTCGCGATTTCAGCGCTGACTTGCAGTTACAAGCGTGTGGAGATGGCACGATTCTCACTTACTCGGTTCAGGCGACTCCGACGATTCCGATTCCGGGAGTGTTGATTGAGCAAGCCATTCAATTTGATTTGCCAACTAATCTTAAGCAGATGCGGCGAGTCATTTGTGGAAAGTGATCAGAGCGATCGTCCTCATGAAAGTCTTTGCTTTGCGACTGAAGCCCGATCAAGATTTGCGCCAAAGTTTGAAAGAGTTTGCGCTTTCAAATAATATTCAGGCGGGGTTTGTTTTGTCGGCGATCGGCAGTCTTAAACAAGCCGCAATTCGATTTGCTGACCAACCAAAGAGTCAGATTTTGCCAGGAAAATTTGAAATTCTCTCGCTCAATGGCACCTTATCAGTGAATGGGCTGCACTTGCATATTACGATCGCCGATTCAGTCGGGAACACGATCGGCGGGCACCTCGACAACGACAGCATTGTCTACACCACTGCTGAAATTGTGATCGGAGCCAGTGAAGATTTGATCTTTTTACGATCGTCCGATCCCCAAACTGGGTTTCTAGAACTCGAAATTCAAGCGGTTAAGCAGCGCGTCGAATAGCCCGAAATCTCGACCGAGTGTAATCAGCAATCCATCCTTGACCTTCTTGGAAAAGAGTCGGACGCAGGCGATCGCGAACTTCCTCAACACAAGCCTCCCAATTGTCTGGAGGAAGCGCACAAAGAAATGGTTGGGCAAAGGTTTCGAGCCACCCAGAGATATCACCCGGAAGCGGCGTTGGACGAGAAAAGAGGACGATCGAATCCACTTCAAAGCCCTGATCTTCTAAAAGAACGCGATACTCATCTGCTGTTGGGAAAAACCAGGGATCGTATTCTTGCGGGTTGATGCTGCGATTTTGAAGGGCTGTGTGAAGTGCGTTGCGGATCGTTGCCACATTGCCAAACCCACCCATTTCAGCAACAAATCGACCGTTTGGTTTGAGCGATCGATAGACTTTAGCGATCGCTGTTGGTTGATCTTTAACCCAATGCAGAACGGCATTGCTAAAGACCGCATCGAACTCCTCAACGAAGGGAAGATTTTCAGCAGTGCAGACTTCAGCTTCGAGTCCGCGCTGACGGGTCGCCTGCACTTGTTCAGCGCTGGCATCCACTCCCAGGACAAGCCCACCTGCGGCAACCAGTTTTTCTGTCAGCGCTCCGTCTCCACATCCGAGATCAAGAATTCTCTCGCCAGGAACCAATTGCAGTAAATCGAGCAGCGGTTCGCCAAGGTCAGAGACGAAACGCGCGTTCTTGGCATAACTTTCTGGATTCCAGGTTTGTTGAGTCATGATCCGATTGGTTGTTTAGGCACAGTTGAGCGACGACAAATAGCACTGATACGAAGCGCTAAGACTTTACTCACCCACTCTGACCAATGTTTAGGCACAGTTGAGCGACGACAAATAGCACTGATACGAAGCGCTAAGACTTTACTCACCCACTCTGACCAATTGCTAGGCACAGTGACCGCTCAAATCCGCAGCTTCCTATACTCGCAGAGCGTTTTTTCTTCCTAGCTTACCTTTTTTCTTCATATACTCAGCATTTATGATACTCGACTCACTCTTGGTCAGCCAAGCACAATTATCTGGAAAGAATCCTTCATCCTTATCTATCCTAGAGAACGCCATGCTCTCTTCGGGGGGATTTCCAACATCTCGTAAGAATTGTTTGAAGTCGCGCCATGAATCATAAATTTCTAATCTAGGAATATATTCTTTAGACTTAGGGTTGAGTGCGCCATGGATAATCCTACTCCATGCTTTGTAAGCCTTTGTTTTAGTTAGGCTCTCACCGGGTTTTGCAATTGTCTTAACGTTCACCCGACACTGACTTATTCTCTTCTTTGCCGCAGAGAGACTTATATTCCGAGTCTCAGAAAGATATATCGCTGCTTTTTCTACACTTTCAAAGCGGATATCGTCAATACAAGTAACTTTTTTGTTTGAGCCACCGCTTACGCCACCAGTAGAAATATTATACCCATTAGGAATCAAGGTTCCAAGCTTTTTAATCCACTCCCTTTCTTTCTTTTCCAAGTCTTTTTTGGAAGTACCTCGGTCTATTTGTCGTATTTCAAAAGCATCTGAACCATTTTCTCGGAGCGCGTAATGTAATGATTCATTTCCCTTGATATATCCAGCGAAAGCTTGTTCAACATGATATTTCCATCGACGCTCTAGAGTCTGAATCGTCAATCCAACATATTGTTTACCGGATTTCTTATGTGTAACTAAATAGATAATACCTTCAGCATAGCCTGGGTTAGGAATACGATCAAAAGCTTCTTCAGGTGGTATGCCCGCTCTGATCCACCGAGCTATGGTGCGCCTGCTAGCTAGTGGATTTAAACACCTTATTGCTTCCTTAAGATTGGGATACTTAACTCCAAATACTATGATCTCGCCAACTTTTCGTGAACCGCGAACATATTCTTTATCAAATATCTTTTCTTCAGATAATCCGGCTTCACGCCTTTTAAGAGATCTCCAATAATTCACACCTAATTCCTTACATTTATTCTTGAAAGTAGTTTCGCGTTGACTATCACGGGAACAACTTGGACAATTAGTACCTCTCAAGTGGTTGCTTGGAGTTTGCCAAAACTCCCCATGTTTTGGACAGAATATTCTTCCTTTTTTGTCTACAGTTAGATACTTAAATTGACTGTAGTCATATTTATTGCCATGAACATTTCTAGCTCGTTCAACAAACAAATTATTCAAATCTTCTTTTGATTTAACTTCACCTCTTTCCTGCTGAGAGCCAGCTAACGTAATCGATAAGCATTCGGGACATCCCGTATGTCCACCTATATGATTTCTAGGTTCTTGCAAAAAGATTATGTTATGCTCTCTACACAAAATGCTTACTTGTTCGCCGCTTTTAGGAAGCTCGATAAAAAGTGAATAGTCATATCGATTTCCGAAGTGCTTCTGCGATCGGTGGACCAACTCCTCCTTCAATATTTTTTGAGATTCAAAATAGCACTTACGACATCCAACTCCATTTTTATGATGTCCAGGAGAAATTTCAAACTCACCATGAATAGGGCATATTACCCTTATTTTTAAAGGCGAGTTGACATATTCTACCGATGAGTAATCGTAGTAATCCCCATGAGCTTGATGAAACTCTGCAATTAACTGCTGTTGTGTCTTTTTGCTGGGCATTTAGAAAATCATTCAGCTACTACGTTCATACAAAAAAGCTCAAAAATCGGTATAACTCATAACCTGAGCAGTACAACTATTGATCGAATGGGGCGATCGCTCCCTTCTCTTGATTAATCCGATCGCGCCAAATTTGATTCTGTTCGATCGTCAAAACAATTTTCTTATAAAACTCATCATCTAGTTCAAGCGTCAAATAGTTTTCGTCATGTGTGGCATACCAAAACTCGCGCCCGTGACTCGTATAATAAGTACCCGCCTTAATCACACCCGGAAGAAAAGTGCCTGGTAATCGGACATCTTTCCAATCAGTTTCGGGCTTTGAAATTGTTGCTTGACGAATATGATTGAGAGGAATTTCGAGCGTTTGATTAAAGAAAAATGCTAAGATTCTTTCCCAGGGATTGAGATCAATTCGTAAGCGATCGCGTTCAATTGATAACTCCATAGTCACCTCCGGTTTATCACTAATTCTTGTGCAAATTGAGATTGATTTCCGACAAAAATCTCTCTAGACTTTTCAATCAGTCGATCGACACTTTCGGCAATAGAAATCCCAGAAACATCGACTGGATAAATAGAAACCTCTCGCTTTTTCAAATCAAATAAATAGCTTTTATCGTAATAGTTCAAAACGAGATCAATTGCAGGCGCTAAGTCACCTTGACGAATATGAGCGATCGCCGCTTGTGCATTTTGTCCGCCCAGCTTTCTACTAATTCGCTCAGTTGCGGCAATTAGTTCTTCAGGGTCAGCCGAACCGTAGACTTCTAGCAAAATGCCGATGCGCTCAGAGCGCGAGCGCTCAACCTGCACGACAGGCGACTCAACCATTCGCAAAAAAATCTCATCCGGCACACGACACAATCCGACGCGATGGCTTTCGGCTTCGATCCACACGGGGCGATCGCGATCGAGCGTCACCCACTGCATCGCAAGTAGATTTTCATAGTGCTCATTGGTCGGCTGTGGAGGTAGCCCCAGACTTCCATAACTGCTGCCGCGATGATTTGCCAGATGCTCTAAGTCGAGAATTTGCTCTCCTCGATCCGCTAAAGCATTCAACAGAATCGTTTTTCCGGTGCCCGTCATGCCGCCGAGAGTGACGATCGCTTGCGGCGTTGCTAAGGTCGATCGCGCCCAACGCCGAAACGCTTTATAGCCCCCTTCTAGCAAAAAGACTTCCAGCCCCGCCGTTTCGAGCAGCCACGCTAGACTGCTGCTTCGCATTCCGCCGCGCCAGCAGTGGAGTCGAACTCGACGCTCGTCAGCCAGTTTTTTAGCCGTCTGCACCAATTGGGTGAGTTTTGGGCCGACGAGCGTTAAGCCAAGCTCGATCGCGACTTCCTTACCTTGCTGCTTATAACAAGTTCCAACTTGTGCCCGTTCGTCGTCGCTGAATAGTGGAAAACTAGTCGCTCCGGGGATGTGTCCATGTGCATATTCAGCCGGACTGCGGGCATCTAAGATAATTCCAGAAGCGTCGAAAAATTCGTCGGGAGACAGGGTTTGCGGCATGAAGACAGTTAAAGCAGCCAGGGTTGATCATCAACAAAAAGAGGGCAGGACTTTGCCCACCCTCAACCATACATTACTGAGTTGTTAGCACTTCGGACGGCAAGCGTCGAAACTCTAACCGCTCCGTTTCCCCAACATCCACGAAGATCGTGTCGCCCTCGCTAAACTCGCTTCGCAGAATTGACTTGGCGATCTGAGTTTCTAACTCGCGCTGAATGGCACGCTTAAGCGGACGTGCCCCAAACACGGGATCAAAGCCCACCTCCGCTAAGAAATCTAGCGCCGAATCAGAAAGTTTGAGCGACATCTTCCGGTCTGCCAGTCTTTTCTCCAGCCGTTGCACTTGCAGTTTAACAATCTCACGCAACTCAGACTTGTTGAGACTGTGGAAGATGATGATTTCGTCGATGCGGTTGAGAAACTCAGGACGGAAGCTCGATCGCATCGCATCCATGACGCGCGATCGCATCTCTTCATATTGCGTATCATCACCAGCCAGATCCAAAATATATTGCGACCCGATATTGCTGGTCATGATGATGATGGTGTTTTTAAAGTCCACCTTGCGACCCTGCGAATCGGTGACGCGACCATCATCCAAAATTTGCAGCATGACGTTAAACACATCAGGATGCGCTTTCTCGATCTCGTCAAACAAAATCACTGAGAAAGGACGACGACGCACTGCTTCGGTTAACTGTCCGCCTTCTTCGTAGCCCACATATCCCGGAGGCGCACCGATTAAACGAGACACAGAGTGTTTCTCCATATACTCAGACATATCGATTCGCACCATCGATTCTTCGGTGTCGAAGAGATAGGCAGCAAGGGCTTTTGCGAGTTCGGTTTTACCTACGCCCGTCGGGCCTAAGAAGATGAAACTCGCGGTGGGTCGGTTGGGGTCGGCAAGCCCGGCGCGCGATCGCTGAATCGCATCTGCCACTGCCGTCACCGCTTCGTCTTGACCCACCACTCGCTGATGCAACTCATCTTCTAATTGCAGCAGCTTTTGCATTTCCGATTCCACCAGCTTACTGAGCGGGATGCCCGTCCACTTCGAGATGATCTCGGCAATGTCAGCTTCGGTGACTTCTTCGCGCAGCAGAGATGAGCCACTCTTTTGAGTTTGAGCGGTTTGGGCTTCTGCTTCTTGAAGTCGGCGATTCAGATCTGTGAGCGTGCCATACTTCAATTCAGCCGCTTTGTTGAGGTCATAATCGCGTTCTGCTTGCTGAATTTCGAGATTGACCTGCTCGATCTCTTCTTTCAACTCCTTGATCTGATCTCTACCGCCCTTTTCAGCTTGCCACTGAGCATTTAAGCGGCTTTGCTCTTCTTTAAGGTCTGCCAGTTCGCGATCGAGGCGCTCTAATCGATCGAGAGAAGCCGGGTCAGTCTCTTTTTTGAGAGAAAGTTGCTCCATCTCCATCTGCAAGACTTTGCGATCGATTTCGTCTAGCTCGTCTGGCTTTGACGTGTTTTCCATTTTCAGCTTGGCAGCGGCTTCGTCTACGAGATCGATCGCTTTATCGGGGAGGAAGCGATCGCTGATGTAGCGAGTCGAAAGCACGGCGGCTGCCACTAAAGCACTGTCAGCGATTCTGACTCCGTGGTGCAGTTCGTAACGATCTCTTAGACCCCGAAGAATCGAGATCGTCTCTTCGACGCTAGGCTGATCAACATAGACTTGTTGGAATCGCCGCTCTAGCGCCGCATCTTTTTCGATGTACTTACGATATTCATCGAGCGTCGTTGCCCCCACACATCGCAGTTCACCCCGCGCCAGCATGGGCTTGAGCAGGTTTCCGGCATCCATTGCGCCTTGAGTTGCACCTGCGCCCACCACAGTATGAATTTCGTCAATGAATAAGATAATGGTGCCTTGAGATTCTGTGACTTCTTTGAGAACTGCCTTTAAGCGCTCCTCAAATTCGCCCCGATATTTCGCGCCAGCAATCAGAGAACCCATATCGAGGGCAATCAGTTTGCGATCGAGCAAAGATTCTGGTACATCTCGATTGATGATTCGCTGTGCCAATCCTTCGGCGATCGCGGTTTTGCCCACGCCAGGTTCACCAATCAGCACCGGGTTATTCTTCGTCCGGCGCGAGAGAATTTGAATCGTGCGCCGAATCTCATCATCGCGCCCAATGACGGGATCTAGTTTGCCTTGACGAGCATACTCTGTGAGATCTCGTCCATATTTTTCGAGTGCTTCGTACTTACCTTCCGGGTTTTGATCCGTCACCTTTTGACTCCCTCGTATCTGTTCGATCGCGGTTCTGAGTTTAGTTTCGTCAAGCTTAAATTCTGCAAATAGCCCTTTTCCAAACCGATCGTCCTTCGCATATCCCAGCAGCATATGCTCGATCGAAATGAATTCATCCTCAAACTGTTTGCGGTAGTCTTCGGCTCGATCGAACAGCGTGTCTAAGCTGCGACCAAGATAGACTGATCCACCGCTGCCAGAAATTTTTGGCTTACTACTGATAAATTCGTCGGTGCGATCGCGCAACCGCTGCACATTGATTCCTAGCTTGTTGAAGACACTGGTGGCTAGTCCATCTTGCTCTAGCAGAGCGCGCATCAAGTGTTCGCTTTCGATCTGCTGCTGCTGATATTGCTTTGCGATTTCTGGGGTGCGAACGATTGCTTCCCAGGCTTTTTCTGTAAATTGATTGGGGTTGGTTGGCTGCATCGTGTCCCCCTCTGACCTTAGAGTTTTATCTTGTATATCGCTATTGTATAGACGTGAACAATTTTAGAAGGTCGGTGTTCACACCTCTTTAGATGGGTATTGCCGAAAAGAGGTACGAAAGATGAGCCTTGGAGGAAGTGATGAATGCCAACCAACGCACAATTGAGAAGCCTGTATCGAATCAGCTACCGACTAACCTACATCATGTTTCAGCCAATTCATCTCGTTTGTATCGATCGACGGACTCAGAATCTCTTTGTTCTGTCAGGTCATCATGAAGGAATCGAATTTGAAGTCACTCCAGACGGGCAGGTAGTCAATGAGCCAAATTGATTATGCAGCAATGACCGATCAGCAGTTAAAGCAGTATTTTTTAGAACATCGTAACGATAAAGCCGCACTGCAAGCTTACTTAGATCGTCGTAATCAACGCTCAAAAGTTGTGATTACAACCATAGATGATCCTGATTTTGATCAAAAGATTCAGGCGGCGATTGAACAACAGATCAGCAAGAGCTTATAGAAGTGGGAGAGTTCGGGAACCCTCAAAATCCACATGGTTCACCTGTGTTTGTAGTTCGGGAACCACAGACCAAGTGCAGGAGAAGGATTACATGCCCTTCCCCTGGGCAAACTCTCTAACTCGTCACCTGTTGAACAAGATCGATCACTTGACTGCGACTGAGCTTCTCAGATCCGTGCAGCATCGCATCTAACGTGGCATGACCCAGCGTCAGAATAATCTGACAAAAATCAGAAGCAGGGCTTCCCAAGGGCAACGAAGCCGTATAAGCATCGGCTAACTGAATGTTGCGACGAGCGTAGTTTTGCAGATCGTCACTTGTCCAGCCAGAGGGATAGAAATCAACGCCACGAGTCAGATCTTCGCCGTGATTGCGGAGAATGTTAACCGCTTGCAAGCCGCGACCAAATCCGATCGCTTCAGTGCGATCGGTCTGAGTGCCGTCATACCAGCCCCACAGATCTGAAAGCAGCAGACCGACAGAACCCGCCACACTGAAGGTATAGCGATCGAGATCTGTCTCGGTCTGAACCGTCCAGTTGCAGTCTGCCCAATGCGCCATGCGGTCTGACATCGCTGCGGTCGATTCCCAGATGCGGGGCGCAATATCGGCAGGGGCAAGCGTTGCCCATTCGCCAATTCTCAGCGAGACTTCGGGTAGCTGCTCGGCATATTCGCCAAACGCTGAGTCAAAATCACCATCTTTAAACCCAATTACGCCTGACTGCAAAATCAGACTAATTTCTCTCAAAATCTTGGCTTTGATGGAATTCTCTAGATCCGGGTCATCTTCGATTTCGTCGATCGCTCGCATACACAGATAAGCAGACGCAACTGCTTCTTGTAGACCTGATGGCAACCGACTGATGGGAATATAAAACGTCCGACTCGTCTCTTTAAGAATCTCTAATGCGTCTTTACGTAGGTTCATGCTTGTGTTCACTCCTCTCCGAAACCTTTATAGCAGGTTGTGATTTAAAAAGGCGTTTTCCTCTGATAAACCCCGTTTTCTGGGTGCGTCTTCGGCTAGACTGCTAAGTCGCCTTAGCAGAAAGTTTTTGCCATGAATTACTGGTTGATGAAATCTGAACCTGATGTCTATGGGATCGCTGATCTGAGACGCGATCGTCAAACGATTTGGGATGGGGTGCGAAACTATCAGGCGCGAAATTTTCTGCGGTCAATGCAGCCAGGTGATCTAGCCTTTTTTTATCACTCAAACGCCGCTCCTCTGGGCATTACTGGCGTGATGAGAATCGTTGAATCAGGCATCGCTGACCCAACGCAATTTGATTCCACTAGCAACTATTACGATGTCAAGTCTACAAAAGAGTCACCCCGATGGCAGACGGTCTGTGTTGAATTTGTCGAAGAATTGCCTCATTTAGTTTCCTTGGATACGTTACGATCGCAGTTCTCACCCGATGAGCTACTAGTCGTCAAACCAGGCAATCGCCTTTCGGTGATTCCGGTTGCCCCTGCGATCGCCCAGCGCATTCTCACCCTGGTTACTGCGACTTAATATTGCGCCTTCAAGTCATTTATTTATGTAACCGCTAAGATAGAATTATTAAGGCTTCTTTACTATTTTCGACGCATGATGCCAAACCGTGATGGCGATCGAAGCCTCCTAACGCAAAATTTCTAACCCTTTTCACTGGAACTTCTATGACTCTCCCGATTCGCAACGTTGCTATCATTGCCCACGTTGACCACGGCAAAACAACGCTCGTGGATGCACTGCTCAAACAATCTGGGACGTTCCGAGAAGGAGAAACGGTTCCAGATTGCGTGATGGACTCGAACGATCTTGAACGAGAACGCGGCATTACTATTCTGTCTAAAAATACGGCGGTTCACTACAAAGAGACGCTGATCAATATTGTCGATACACCGGGGCACGCTGACTTTGGGGGCGAAGTTGAGCGCGTGTTAGGCATGGTGGATGGGTGTCTGCTGATCGTCGATGCCAACGAAGGCCCGATGCCGCAGACGCGCTTTGTGCTGAAGAAAGCACTAGAGAAAGGGCTGCGCCCGATCGTATTCATCAACAAAATTGATCGGGTTCGCGCTAACCCTCACGTTGCCGTTGATAAAGTATTAGATCTCTTTTTAGAACTGGGTGCTGACGATGATCAGTGCGAGTTCCCTTATCTGTTTGGTTCTGGCATGGCAGGGTTTGCTAAGGAAACCCTCGAAGAAGAGGCATCCGATATGCAGGCGCTCTTTAATGCGATTCTGCGCCACGTTCCGCCTCCGGTCGGCGATGCGTCAAAGCCACTGCAACTGCAAGTCACGACTTTAGACTACTCTGATTATCTCGGTCGAATCGTGATCGGCAAGATTCATAACGGCACGATTCGCGTCGGTCAGCAAGCCGCGATCGTCACCGAAACAGGCGCGATCGTCAAATCTAAAATCTCGAAACTAATGGGTTTTGAAGGGCTGAAGCGCATTGACATCGAAGAAGCAACCGCTGGAAACCTCGTCGCGGTTGCCGGATTCGCAAATGCCAACATCGGCGAAACGATTACCGACCCGAACGATCCCCAGGCGTTGCCGCTAATCAAAGTTGACGAACCGACCTTACGGATGAATTTCTCAGTCAACGATTCGCCGTTTGCAGGTCAAGAAGGTGATTTCGTCACATCAAGACAGTTGCGCGATCGGCTCTTCCGGGAGCTAGAAACCAACGTCGCTCTCCGCATCGAAGAAACCGACTCTCCTGACAAACTGGCGGTTTCGGGCCGGGGCGAACTGCACCTCGGCATTTTGATCGAAACCATGCGTCGTGAAGGCTATGAGTTTCAAGTTTCTCAGCCTCAAGTCATCTATCGCGAAGTCAGCGGTCAGCCCTGTGAGCCGTTTGAAACCCTTGTTTTAGACGTGCCTGAAGAAGCAGTTGGCGGCTGCATTGAGCGGTTGGGTCAGCGCAAGGGCGAAATGCAAGATATGCAGGTCGGCACCTCGGCTCGTACCCAGCTAGAGTTTGTGATTCCGGCACGGGGTCTGATTGGCTTCCGGGGTGAGTTTATGCGAATGACTCGCGGTGCAGGCATCATGAATCACAGCTTCCTAGATTACCGTCCGATTAGCGGCGAGATTGAGATGCGACGCAATGGGGTGCTGATCTCCTTTGAAGAAGGCGTTGCCACGTTCTACGCGATGCAAAACGCCGAAGATCGCGGAGTCTTCTTTATCAGACCCGGTGTTAAAGTCTACCGGGGCATGGTTCTTGGCGAGCACAATCGTCAACAGGACTTAGAGTTAAACGTCTGCAAAGCGAAGCAGTTGACCAATCATCGGGCTTCGGGCGGTGAAGAACTAGTGCAGTTGAAAGAACCGATCGACATGAGCCTCGAAAGAGCGCTAGAGTACATCGGTGGAGACGAGTTGCTAGAGGTCACGCCTAAGTCAATCCGCCTCCGCAAGGTGGCTAAGGCGAAAAAACTCGCGAAGAAGTAGAAATAGGGATTGTGTAAATCCCTAATAAAAAGGGGCGTGTCAAGTACGCCCTTTTTTATTGCTCGAATATTTCGCTAATCTAAACTGATGTCAGCTCGATAGAAGCGGTTCGTCACGAGCGTGAATTCGGGAGAGCCCCCCAAATCCCCCAAAATTGGGGGACTTCAAGCCAAAATCTCTGAGTCAAAGTCCCCCAGAATTGGGGGATTTAGGGGGCGCGACGGACTAGTAACGAAGTCGTCGAATTCACGTTAAACAGGGTTATATTCTCGCGCCGTTGGATCAAACTCACGATTAGAAGACCGTCCGGGATCATAGCCCTCGTTGCGAACTCGGCGACGTAAATCTCCCGCATCAGGAGACGCTTTCACCGCGTCATCTGGGCTAATTCTACCCAACAAAATCAGTTCACAAAGTGCCTGGTTCATCACTTGCATTCCTTCATTCGTGTCAGTCTCCATCAACTGGAAGGCATCGGTTTCTTGACCTTTGAGCAAGTAGTCTTGCATCGCGGCAGTGTTAAGCAAAACTTCGTGAACAGCGGTGCGTCTGCCGTCGGTGGTCGGCAACAACTGCTGAGACACCACCGAGATCAGAGACTCTAAAATCTGAGTCCGCATCGCCTGCTGCTCATCAGGATTGTAGATATTGAGCAATCGATTAACGGTGCCGATCGCGCTCTTGGTGTGCAGCGTTCCTAAAACCAGGTGCCCTGTTTGAGCTGCTTTTAGTGCTGTATCGACGGTGATGCGATCGCGCATTTCCCCGATCAAAATCACATCGGGATCTTCCCGCAAGACTGCCCGTAGCGCCTCATGAAATTCGTGAGTGTGTAGCCCCACCTCTCGCTGACTGATTAGACACTTGCCCGAAGCGTGGACATATTCAATCGGGTCTTCGATCGTCACAATATGGCGACTATCTGACTCATTCAATTCTCGAATCATCGCTGCGATCGAAGTAGATTTGCCCGACCCAGTAGGACCCGTTACCAAGATCAAACCCTGCGGATAGGTGACCAAATGCTTGAGTACCGGAGGCAACCCCAACCCATCGATCGACGGCACATCAAGCGGGATCAGACGCAGCACGATCGCGCCGCCCGTCAAGGTCTCAAAGCAGTTTACCCGACAGCGCAAAAAGCCTGGATAGTAGATGGCGGTGTCTAGCTCCTTTTTCTCAACAAACTGCTTTTTCTGTTGCTCACTCAGCATTTCAGTCAGATATTTTTCAAATAGTTCGGGTGACACTGCGACATGATCTGACAAACAGACAATTTGACCTCGAATTCGCAGACGGGGCGGCTCACCCACGCGAATGTGAATATCAGACGCTTGGCGAGCATGGGCATCTCTGACCATTTGCTCGATCATGAGCTGAGTGCCATCGGGTCTTGAGCGAGGAGCAGCCAGTTGAGCCAGGGGCGGCGGAGGTGGAAAAGCAGGATCAGCCTGGGGGCGAGCGGCAGGAGTGCCCTGCATGGGTGATTCCTTTTTAGCTTTCTCGTCTGATGGGTTGAAGTTAGTCATAATTAATCAGGCTGAGTCCGGTTGGTAAGCTCCCTGCTCAAGCTAGGTTGAGCGCATCAAAACGCTAGAGTTTGTGCAAAACTTTTCTAGTTTTTTTGAATGTATCTAAGATTCTATCGATCATAGATAGTATGGCTCAGGTTTTTTGCGATTTTTTCAACCCTTCTAAAAGATTAAGCTGAGTCGCA
>NZ_MPPI01000011.1:40252-178267 GCF_001895925.1 Phormidesmis priestleyi ULC007
TTCGGCTGATCAATTGGCTAGAAACTCACTGGGTTAACCCGGCTTATATTGGGTGGGTGCTGGGTGGGCTTGCCCTATTCTTTTTCATCGCAGCTACTAACACGCTATCGGGTTGGCTTTATGTGATTAGCGGGGTGATCATGGCGCTGTTAGCGATCGCCACCACCCGATCGACCCAAAACCTACAAGGGATTGAAATCATTCGCCGTCCCATCTACCCAGTAAGCGCAGGCGATCCTCTCACTGTAGAATTGCTGATTCAAAATGCAACCGCTAAAGCCAAAAATCTCCTGCAAGTGTCTGACCTGGTTCCGCACCGATTGGGTAAACCCGTTACTAAAGTTATTGAAAGCCTGAATGCCGATGCTACTCAATATTGGGTCTATCAGCACCCAACTCAACAACGAGGCGTTTATCGCTGGCAGACAGTGCAACTGCGATCGGCGGCTCCTCTGGGATTAGTTTGGCGACGACAGGATCAGCAAGTTGAGGCAACGGCGATCGTCTATCCAACCGTTCTTCCTTTAGCGCATTGCCCGTTAATTGATCAAATCGGACAGGAGTCAAAGGCACAATTCACCAGTGACCAGCGTGCTAAAGCTGCCCAAGAGGGATTGACGCGATCGCTGCGCCCTTATCGATGGGGCGACCCGACCCGGCTGATTCACTGGCGCACCAGTGCCCGCTATGGAGAACTGCGGGTTCGAGAACTCGAACTTTTTACGGGCGGTCAAGAACTTGTAGTCTGTTTGGATAGCGCCACCGCATGGAAGTCAGAATCGTTTGAGGAGGCAGTGATTGCAGCCGCGTCTCTTTATTTCTACGCGGCTCGTCAAGCGCTCACCATTAAACTTTGGACTGCCAAGACTGGACTTCTGCAAGGAGAACAAGCAGTGTTAGAAGCCCTTGCAGCGACCTATGCTGGGGAAGATACTCACAGCACTAACCCGCCGAATCTGCCTTTAATTTGGCTGACTCAAAACCCTGAAAGTCTCAACGCAATGCTTTCAGGAAGCCGCTGGGTATTGTGGACTCAACCCGCGACCGAGCCGCGATCGTCCCCTTTTCCAGGACTCGTGATTCGCCCCGAACGATCGCTGCAATCACAGCTTCAAGATTCTCTTAGCTAGAGTTCATCTGATGACAGACCAACTACCAGAAGCCTTTTGGCAAGCCATTGAGCAGTTTAATCAAGGCGAATTCTACACCTGTCACGACACCCTAGAAGCCATTTGGATGGAAGCGCCTACGTTTGAAAAAAACTTCTACCAGGGAATTCTGCAAGTTGCGGTGGCGATCTACCACTTAGGCAATCGCAACTTGCGTGGAGCCGTAATTCTACTAGGCGAAGGGCTAAACCGCCTGCGGAAATATCAGCCAGAATATGGAGGGATCGAGGTCGATCGCTTCATCAATGACAGTACAAACTTACTTACTACTTTGCAGCAGATGGGAGCCGAGGAAGTGGGAAATGTTATGTTATGTCAGTCTTTAGGAAAAGCAAGTTCTAGCACAACTGATCAGGATGGCAAGATTATTCTACAGATTCCCATTGTCCGGAAGTTGACTGCATCAGTGGAATAATCGGATTAGGACTGATCCGCGTCAAGACTATATTTGTAATCATTAGAGAAGACTGGATCATCTCGAAACTTCTCTAAACAAGCATCGTCTTTGAGATTAAGCAACCTATCTAGTTTCCAACCCTCAAGCGAGATTTGTTAAACTCTCTATGATGATATATTCGAGGTCATCAAAGGTTGCCTCGTGCGATCGCTCTCTCACTGCTCTGTTTGCCATCAACCTAATGATATTTTTAAAGCGCTTCTCACTCGATCGTTTAGGGCTGGCGTTGCTGCTTCCGGCAAGCTTGACGTTAGGCTTAACTGCCTCAAATCTTTCTGCCGATGCGGTGCCTAGCCGAGTTGCTCAAGCTGCACCTGCCCAGCCGCTGACGCTGCGAGCCAACAGCACCGAAGCCAATGCCAAAACTGGGGTTGTCGTGGCACGGGGCAATGTGCAAATCAATTATCCTTCTCGTCAGATTCAAGCCACGTCAGCTCAAGCTATCTACTTCAGCAAAGAGCGCCGAATCGTTTTGACGGGTGACGTTTATGTCTTGCAGCAAGGCAACAGTTTGCGAGGAGAAAATATCACCTACCTGGTTGACGAAGGGCGATTTATCGCATTGCCTCAGGCAAGCAAGCAGGTCGAAGCCATTTACCTGATCACCGATACGCCTGCTGTTTCTAGTCCGAGTGCTGCTAAATCTACCCCGTTTAGCCCTAGCCCACAATTTCAGTCACCCACTTCCGGCAAGCGCTGACTTCCTAACCCGATTCACTTTGGCTATTCTGAGGAGCAGGTTATTGAGGATTGTATTAGAAAATATTCATAAATCTTATGGCGCACGATCGGTGGTGAATCGGGTCAGCCTTTCTGTGTCTCAAGGTGAAGTTGTGGGTTTGTTGGGTCCTAACGGGGCAGGCAAAACGACGACGTTTTATATTGCAACAGGCTTAGAGAAACCCGATAGCGGCAAGGTTTGGCTAGACGGTCAAGAAGTCACTGCCCTCCCGATCAACAAACGGGCGACGTTAGGAATCGGCTATCTGGCACAAGAACCGAGCATTTTTCGATATCTCACCGTTCAAGAAAATATTCTTTTGGTTTTAGAGCAAACCAAAGTTCCTCGCTGGCAATGGAACGATCGCTTAAGCGGGTTGCTTAAAGAATTCCGACTAGAGAAAGTGGCATCTACGCTAGGAGTGCAAGTGTCTGGAGGCGAACGTCGTCGCACAGAGTTGGCGCGGGCACTTGCTTCTGGAGTTGAAGGCCCCAAATTTCTGCTACTAGACGAGCCGTTTGCCGGAGTTGACCCGATCGCCGTGGCTGAAATTCAAGATATTGTGGCTCAACTGCGCGATCGACAAATCGGCATTTTGATCACCGACCACAATGTGCGCGAAACTTTAGAGATCACCGATCGAGCTTACATCATGCGCGATGGGCAGATTCTCGCGTCGGGCAACGCTGAAGAACTCTATGCAAATCCTTTAGTGCGGCAATATTATCTGGGAGACAACTTCCAGCGTTAATTTCTCTAGCCTCTCACTCTTTTCCCCATGTCCTCCGGGTTTTCTCAGCCTCCTCAGCCTTCGTTTCGACCTGTCAGCCGACTCTCTTTTTTGTCGGTGATGGATCGCTACATCATCACTCAACTGATTCCGCCGCTTTTATTTGGGGTGGCCGCTTTTTCGTCGGTGGTGTCCTCAGTAGGGACGCTGTTTGACTTGATTCGCAAAGTTACTCAGTCGGGGTTGCCATTCTCGATCGCGCTTCAAGTCTTCTTCTTGCAACTGCCTTATTTTGTGAGTCTGGCGTTGCCTATGTCGATGCTGTTGGCGGCGTTAATCGTCTATAGTCGGCTCTCAACAGACAGCGAACTGATTGCGCTCCGCAGTGCTGGGATCAGCGTTTATCGGCTGATTTCGCCCGCGATCGTGCTCAGTCTCATTGTGACTGGGGTGACTTTTGGGTTTAACGAAGCGATCGTGCCTGCCGCAAATTATCAAGCAGCCCGGACGCTTGACTTAGCGCTTAAAGAAGACAAGCCGACGTTTAGAGAAAAAAACATTCTGGTGACGCAGTTTAGCAACGGCAAACAGGCGAATGGCTCAAGTGATCAGACGTTAGAGCGGATCTTTTATGCCCGACAATTTGACGGGCGGCAAATGAAAGGCTTGACGGTTCTCGATTTTTCGCAAGGTGGACTCAATCAAATTGTCGCCTCAGAGTCGGCGGTTTGGAACCCGAAAGACAGCACCTGGGACTTCTTTAACGGCACGATTTATGTGGTGGCACCTGATGGGTCTTATCGCAACATCGTCAAGTTTGTGCAGCAGAAACTTGAATTGCCTCGCACTCCCCTAGATCTAGCAAATCGCAAGCAAGACTCAGCCGAGATGAATATTGCAGAACTGCGGGACTCGCTCAACATTGTGACTCAGAGTGGAGATGAAAAAGAAGCTCGTAAAGTGCGGCTGCGAATTCAGCAGAAGCTTGCGTTTCCTTTTGTGTGTTTGGTGTTTGGGTTAACGGGCGCAACGCTAGGCACTCGCCCCCAGCGCGGCGGCAGAGGCGCAAGTTTTGCCATTAGCATTGTGATTATTTTTACTTATTATTTGCTGTCGTTTGTCTGTGACTCTTTGGGGCTTCTAGAAATTTTGTCTCCCTACATTGCGGCTTGGCTGCCAACCGTGTTAGGACTGGTTGCAGGTGGGTTTTTGCTAGTTCGGGCGGCTCGGTGAACTGTATAGATCTGCCGATCGCCGATGCCTGCAATGAGTTCGATCGGCTACAATTCCTGTTATCAGGGCTAGTCTGGGCTGAGTTCTCTACGGTCTTCAAATCATGCGCCGCCAAACGTCTCCTGTTGCTGCTCGATATCTGTTGGCTAGGTTGCGTCCTCTAACTCGACCCATTTTCTGGGGCCCTGCGATCGCGCTGATGTTTGTGATTCTGTTCACCTGGCAATATTGGATGCGCCCTGAATGGCTCAGTTATTTTGGGGTCAACGCTAGTTCGGGTGACACCAGTGGGCTGTCGCCAGAAGACCGGGCGATCGGTGCAGACATTGACACGCTGCCGATGCTGTTTAACGACTTTGGGGTTGCTAACTCGGCTTCTAAACAGGCTGACCCCGCTAAATCTGACCTCGCAACTTCAACTGATCTGGCAAAGCTTCCTCAAATTCCGATACCGGGTTCGGCGATCGCTCCTCAGTCCTCTGATAAGAGTGTTGGCAATAGCAATGTCTTTGGGGCAACGATGCAGAAACTTGGGCTGCCTGATCTGGGTTTAACGGGCAACTCAACGATCGGCGGAGCGGCCAACTCCACTCAACTGCAAAACTCCAATAATCTGGGTAGTGTTCTGGATTTGAACAATCTGTTGAAGTTTCCGACTGTTGGCACGTCTACAGAAAATTCGTCACAGGCTGCTTCAACAAACTATGGCACTTCTCCTGAAGGGTCGGTGACTCCTTCTAATAATCGTCCGACTCAAACGCCTTCTAGCTTTACTTCGATCGCGCCCTCTACTCCGATCGAAGGCGCAACCAGTCTGGGCAACTTTGGCGTAAATGCCGCCCCAACGACTCCCTACACCAATTCTTATACCAGCATTGTCGAAGGTACTCAGCCTCTTCCGGTCAATGGGACTGTGCCAGTTGTGCCTCCGATCGTGCCTATTTCCCCTTTATCCACGCAGCCGCAGCCAGTTCTATCGCCTCAACCCTTGAGCAATTCGTCAAGCTTAAATGCGATTCCTGCGCCTTTGGTGCCTCAACAGCCTCAAAGCTTTCCGACCAATGACGTTCCGTTCACGGCTCCGCGTCCGATTCCGGGTCGAGTGTTAGGGGGCGGCCAGATCAATACCTTCTCGAATCCTTAAAACTAGCCTTGTGGGGGAGTTAAGGATTTCTATGCTTGAGCAGACTTAGCATAATTAGTCTGCTAAATTATTCACCACAAGAGCACATTGCACGATCAACCATGAACCGACGACTGGTAATAAGTCTGATGATTGGTTTGGGTTTGACGACGGCAGGGTGGACAGTTGCACTGGTAGCTGCCACCCCAGAAGAAGCGCTTCGTCGTCCATTTTCATGCCCAGGACAGCCTGAAGTCGAGGCAAAAAATGTCCAAGTGTTAACGACTCGCAAATGGTCAAAGGGCATCCTGGCACTCTATCGAGGAAACTGTCTGACAGGAGATAAACACAGCTCAGACCAGCAAGTTTTGAGCTATCGGGTGATGAAGCAAATAGGAATGGAATGGCGACTCAGCAGTAGTGGTAGTCGTTTCACCACAGCCGAGAAGTCTAAGTCTAAACCCGTCTCTTTGATTGATTATGGAGTTGGGCACACCGTTGGCAAAGGGAACGATCGTCAAACAATTCTCTATGGTCAGGTGCTCTCGCCTCAAGTTTCAGCCATAGAAGTCACTTTTAATAATGGCAAAAGTCTTCGCGATGAGAGTCCTGACGGGCTATTTGCCTTAGTGGCTCCGGGCGCGACAGGCATTTGTGATATTCGAGTATTTGGGTATGACAATCAGATTTTGCAGCGAAACGAACTGATATCACCTCAAAAATCTGACCCTCATGATGGAAACACCTGTCAGGCAATCTCAGGACAGTTGTAGATTAAGGATCAGCTTTCAGATCCCTGAATTAAGATCGCAGATTAAATAACTATCGGTCACTTGCAACGCCAAGGGGCAGTGCCATGCCCGTACACAGATTCCTGCTTTATTTAACCTGAGTTCGATAGCAGTGGTTCACTCCGATGATGAATTCAGGAGAGCTACCTAAGTCTCCCAATTTGGGGGACTTAGGGGGCAGAAGCCGCTGAGAACGAAGCGAAAAAACTCGTCGAACTCACGTTTATTTAAATTTACGCTTCTTACGCCTCGTCTAGGGCTGCAATTCCGGGGAGTTCCTTCCCTTCTAGCAGTTCTAAACTTGCGCCACCGCCCGTTGAGATGTGGCTCATTTGGCTGGCAAGCCCAACTTTCTCAACGGCTGCTACCGAGTCACCGCCGCCAATGATCGTCGTGGTGCCTTTGGGAGTTAAATCTGCCAATGTGCGCGCGATCGCTTCCGTTCCCGCAGCAAATTTATCAAATTCAAACACACCCATCGGGCCATTCCAAATCACGCTTTTGCACTGATTGAGCGCATCCTGGAAGACTTTGATCGAGTCGGGTCCGATGTCTAAACCCATCCAGCCATCGGGAATGTTTTCGATGCTGACGGTTTGAGCATTGGCATCTGGAGAGAAGTTGTCAGCGACTACCACGTCCGTCGGCAGCAGCAAGGCAACGCCCCGCTCTTTGGCTTTGGCTTCGAGGGTTTTTGCTAGTTCTAGCTTGTCTTCTTCGACTAGAGACTTGCCCACGTTTAGCCCACGAGCTTTATAGAAGGTGAAGATCATGCCGCCGCCCATGAGCAGATAATCGACTTTATCGAGCAGGGTGTCGATCACGCCGATCTTGCTGGAGACTTTTGAGCCACCGACGATCGCAGCCAACGGGCGCTGAGGATTCTCGATCGCGTTTTGCAAATACTGCAATTCTTTTTCAACGAGTAATCCTGCTACCGAGGGACTCAGATAGTGGGTTACACCTTCGGTCGAAGCGTGAGCGCGGTGAGCCGTGCCAAACGCATCATTGACGTAAAGATCGGCGATCGAAGCTAACTTCTTTGCAAATTCTGGATCGTTCTTTTCTTCTTCTGGGTAGAATCGAACATTTTCTAGCAGGATCACGTCTCCGTTATTCATGGCGCTGACTTTAGCAGCCACTTCATCGCCAATGCAGTCGTCGCACTTGACCACCGATTGCCCCAACACTTCAGAAAGGCGTTCTGCTACGGGAGTGAGACGCAGTTTGTCATCGGCTCCTTTGGGACGACCAAAGTGACTGCACAAAATCACCTTTGCCCCTTTAGAAGTCAAATTTTGAATGGTCGGCAACGCGGCTCGAATGCGAGTGTCGTCAGTAATCTTGCCCTGATCGTCTACCGGAACGTTAAAATCAGCCCGAACTAAAACTCGCTTTCCTTGTAAATCAGAGGATGATAAATCGTTTACAGTCTTCTTGGACACAGAACCAGTCTCCTGAATAAGTCTTTCTACCCGTCCTTATTTTCCCTGAAAGTGTCGTGATGTCGATCGCAAATCTGGTCTTGATGCGCTAAGTTCAGAAACATAGAGCCAATAAGCGTCAAAATAAAAGACGAAGCTCCTTGAATTCTCGCTTCTAGCCTTTCGGAAATGAGATCTTATGTTTAAGACTGTTTTATTCCCAGTTGACCAAAGCCGAGAATCGCGGCAGGCGGCTGAAACCGTTGCTACCCTCGTCAAAACTCATCAGAGCCGATTAATTATTCTCTCGGTTGTCGAGCCGCCCGAAGCCGAAGTCCCGTCTACGGATGCGATGGAGTCACCCCAGGTAGTTGCTGAGTTGCTGCAAAACGCAAAGAAGTTATTTTCTCAACAAGGCATCGAAGCCGAAGCGTTAGAGCGAGAAGGCAAACCTGCTTTCACGATTTGCGATGTGGCTGATGAACTGGATGCCGATCTGATTATCATGGGCTGTCGAGGATTGGGACTCACCCATGAAGGCACTTCTGAAAGCGTGACCAATCGAGTCATTAGCTTGTCGCCCTGCCCAGTGCTGGTCATTCCCTAAGAAGCTGAGGGATGAGGGGTGAAAAGTCACCTAAGATAGAGGTTTGCCGTCAAATTCTCTCTCGTCTCTTTTCCCCATGTCTTCCCCTCCTATTCAGTGGTATCCCGGTCACATTGCCAAAGCAGAAAGAGCGCTTTTTGAGCAGCTTAAGCGCGTTGATGTGGTCTTAGAAGTGCGGGATGCTCGAATTCCGAGGTCAACTCATCACCCACAGGTCGATCAGTGGATTGGCACCAAGGGGCAAGTGTTGGTGCTTAACCGCACGGATATGATCCCGGCGCAAACTCGTCAGCAGTGGACACAGTGGTTTCGATCGCAGGGGCAAGAACCCAATTTTACCGATGCTCAACACGGCAAAGGCATCGAAGCGGTCGCTGGCGCAGTGCAAGAAGCGGGGGCACAGGTCAATGCCCGGAGGCGCGATCGGGGCATGTTGCCCAGACCGATTCGTGCGGTGGTGATTGGCTTTCCCAACGTGGGCAAGTCGGCGCTGATCAATCGCTTGCTGAATCGGCGAGTGGTTGAAAGTTCTCGTCGGGCGGGGATCACTCGTCAACTCAGATGGGTGAGAATTTCTGATCAAATCGAGTTGTTAGATGCACCCGGCGTTTTGCCCAACAAGCTCACTGATCAAGAAGCTGCCATCAAGCTGGCGATTTGTGATGATATCGGTGAAGCCGCCTATGACAATCAGCGCGTTGCGGCATCGCTGGTCGATTTGCTCAAACAGTTGCATCAAGATCGCTGTTTAGAGGCTCGATATAAAGTCGATGCGGCTGAGTTAACGGGGGAGAGCTATTTGCAAGCCCTAGCAGAGCGGAAATATAAAGGAGACGTTGAGCGATCGGCGCGTCAGATTCTCAACGATTTTCGCAAAGGAATTTTGGGCACGATCGCGCTTGAACTGCCCTAGTTTAAGCAATTGTTTTTCAGGGTTGCGACTTGCTTGATTGAGAGTAAACTCGTTAATAAAATTTATTGTTCTTGCTTAATAGAAGTCTTTTATCAAATTGAAGAAATGTGACTTTTGCAACATTTTTATCTGAGATAGCTCTATCTATTAAGTCAACTCCTAGAGTTAGAAATCTCAGCTATCCACCTGATTCACGATCGGTTAACCCTTCTGCTACCATTAAACGCAGCGACAAATTTATAGGACAGGTGATCTAAGATACAGGTATCTTATTCTCTGAAACCCTTACTGACATAGAGCTATCGCTTCTGAAAAAAGCTGGGAACCTTTTAGGTTTGATCTCCGTCGCCTCTTTAAGTGCGGTCGCGAAATCGGTAGGTAGCTTGGTTGCTTCCAATCAATTGGTTTAAGTCTTTTTATAGAAATCTATTGCTTAAACTCAAAAACGGCTCACTCAGTTAAAAATTAAATTGAGTTATCTGTCTCCTAACTTGCATAAACATTCAAGTTAATAACTATAAGACTTACAAGACCTAAGACCGTTGTTTTATATCAAAGTTTGCTGGGGTGTTCTTATGGCATTAATTCGTGAAGTGGTGCAACAGGCTCTGATCACTGGCTTATTGACGATCGAAGCTGAAGACCAACTGCGACAGCTTCTGTCAACCAAGTATGACCGAGAAGATTTGCGAGCCTTTATGACCCTGCAAACGGCGGCAATGGCTGGCTCGGTGAAGCAAGAATCTCGATGCTGCGTCTCATCGGCTCGATAGCCAAATTGAGGCATTTTTTGCACTGTGCGCTACAAATCAGACAAAACGGCTCCATCTATGGCAATCTGAGAGACAGAGAGAATTTTCCCCTATTTTCATGCTGTCGAGTCTTAACAACAGCCGTATGCAAACTTTGCCAATTCCTGCTACTTCTGCTCCGATTTCTAGCGAGCTATCTACAGACCCCGCCATTCAGCGTCGCAAAACCCGTCCCGTCCCGGTTGGCAGCATCACGATCGGAGGCAGTCACCCGGTTGCTGTTCAGTCCATGATCAACGAAGACACGTTAGACATTGAAGGATCAGTGGCAGCGATTCGGCGACTGCATGAGATTGGCTGCGAAATTGTCCGCGTGACCGTGCCGAGCATGGCCCACGCCAAAGCGATGGAAGAGATTCGCGATCGGCTGCACAAAACCTATCAGCCCGTGCCCCTCGTCGCTGATGTGCATCACAACGGCATGAAAATCGCGCTAGAAGTGGCGAAATATGTCGATAACGTGCGGATTAATCCCGGACTTTATGTGTTTGAAAAGCCTAAGAGCGATCGGACTGAATACACACCCGCAGAATTTAAAGAGATTGGGGACAAGATCTACGAAACCTTAGAGCCGCTGGTGGTGTCACTGCGCGACCAAAACAAATCTATGCGGATTGGGGTCAATCATGGCTCACTCTCAGAACGGATGCTGTTTACCTATGGCGACACGCCTGAAGGCATGGTCGAGTCGGCGCTAGAATTTATCCGGATTTGTGAATCGCTCAACTTTTACCACATCGAACTCTCGCTCAAGGCATCTAGAGTGCCTGTGATGTTGGCTGCAAACCGCCTGATGGTCAAGCGCATGAACGAGCTAGGCATGGACTATCCCCTTCATCTAGGCGTGACTGAAGCGGGAGACGGCGAATATGGACGCATTAAATCTACGGCAGGCATTGGCACCCTTTTAGCAGAAGGAATCGGCGACACCATTCGTGTTTCTCTGACTGAAGCGCCTGAGAAAGAAATTCCGGTCTGTTATGGCATCCTGCAAGCCTTGGGTCTGCGGCGAACGATGGTCGAATATGTAGCATGTCCGTCTTGCGGACGTACGCTATTCAACTTAGAGGAAGTCTTGCATCAAGTGAGAGACGCAACTCAGCATCTGACGGGGCTAAACATTGCTGTCATGGGTTGCATCGTCAACGGGCCGGGTGAAATGGCTGATGCTGACTATGGCTATGTTGGCAAGCAAGCTGGATTCATTTCTCTTTATCGTGGTCGAGACGAGATTAAAAAAGTCCCTGAAGCAGACGGCGTTCAGGAGTTGATTAATCTGATTAAAGGCGACGATCGCTGGGTTGATCCCTAACAAAATGTCAGTTCGATGAGTTCTTTCGCTTCGTTCTTCAAGGCTTCTGCCCCCTAGATCCCCCATTCTGGGGGACTTTGAACCGGAAATCTTGGCTTGAAGTTCCCCAAACTTGGGGGATTTAGGGGGCACGACAAACTGTAACGAAGCCGTCGAATTCAGGCGTTCAAATCATACGATCTGAACGCCTTTTTTATAGGTAGGGTTCTGCAATCAATTTTTATGATTCAACCAATGGGCTATCTAGACGCGGTTGGTAGGTGTAGAAACTGGCAATCAACCCGATCGTCAGCCACCAAAGTGTATTCACCGCCGGACGGTAAAGCACCGTATCGACCAAACCATGCCCCAACATAGCGGCTAGGGCACCAATAATGCCAATCAGCCAAAAACCATCGCGATCGCCCAGTTGTCTGAGTCGCTTGAGCTGCACAAAGCCCTGACTAAACGTCACCAGCAATAGCCACAAGAACGCAAATAAACCAATGATTCCGGTTTCAACCGCCACTTCTAGCAGAATTGAGTAAGCACTCAGCGCACTAAATCGCGCTCTCTGATAAAGCGGATAGATCTTCTTAAACGGCGGATCACCGGGGCCGATTCCCAAAACTGGATAGTCTTGAATCATTTGCACAACCGAAGTCCACACATTGAGTCGGAAATTATTGCTGCTGTCGCCCCGTCCGGCAAAAATGCTGCTGACTCGATAGCGCAACTGAGGTATCAAGACTACGGCGAGAATAAACAAGCCTGCGATCGTCCCCAAGGCGATCGGAAGTGCCCAAATTCTCCAAAAGCGCGGCAGTGCTGCACTCCACCAATACAACAGCAAAATCAGCAGCGTTAGCATCAACACGACCAAGCCGATCCAGCCGCCTCGACTCCCGGTGTAATAGAGACACATAAAATTGACGATCGTCATCGTGATCGCCAAGAGTTTTGGCACCCAACTGCGCCAGGCAAAGATCGCGGCAACACTCAACGCGATCGCAGGCAGCAAATATCCTGCTAATAGATTGGGATTGCCCAAAAAGCTGTAAACTCTCACCACTTCAGCGTTTGGAGATTCTGGATCAACCCAGGTTGCTAAAGCCTCCGCGCCAAAAAACTGTTGATGAATGCCGTAAACGCTCATCAACAGCGCAACGTGTAGATAAAGCGAAATCAGCCACGATCGCAGCCGAGACGACCTTAACACCCGCGCGGCTAAAGCAAATAGCAGCACATAGAGCGTCAGTTTGCTCCATCCGGTAAACGCCAACTTTTTGACCGGAGACATCGCCGCCGCGATCGTGGCCACTCCCCAATAGAGCGACACCATCAGATGAATCGGTGTAAACCCCGAACCCAAAACCGCTTTTTGCTCTGAGTCAAAGCCCCGATCGTCCGAAACGGTTAACAATGCCCAATAACAACCGCAGGCAAAGAGCAAAACTCCTGCCAAGTCACTTGAGACAAACGGAGTCAACCCAAAAACCGTGCCGAGGAGTGCCGCTCCGATCGGGTCTGCCCACTGCATGAACACACTGCGCTTACGCCATGCTTGCAGCGGCCCGACGAGTCGATGCAGATAGCTAGAGCCGCGCCACCGATAGAGCGGCAGTGCTGATAGGGTGATCTGTTGCCACGGATTCATACGCGATTTCCAAAGCTTTAGAGAATAATAGCCAAGCCGCCTTTGGGCTATGGTCAATTATCCTCAAAAACGGATCGTTGGCAAGCGGTAGTGACTTATGGGTTAACTGCGCTTAATCGAGGCAGCGTCACTACATATCGATGTCCCGGCTCAGAGCCGCCTTGAATGAGAATTTTTCCGCCGTGCATCTCTGCCAGTTGGAGGCTCAACAATAGCCCCAAGTTTTTGCGAAGAACTTCTGCCTCGATCGCCTCTGAGACCGCTTCATAATCTGCGATCGTCGCCGTTGACATCAGGTTATAGTCCGACAATCTACTGCCATTGCCGTTTGCGTAATCGCCGTAGCCTAAGCTCATCAGAGCCACAGACCCCGCAGGCTGGGACGCATAAATCTCTGAATAGCCAAGTTCTTCATCAAAGCACGGATGCGATGACCAAACGGTCAATCTCAGCCCACTACCCTTATGAGAAACATGGAAGCGAATCAGACTCCCGGCATTAGACGCTTGAATCACACTAAACATCAGGTGATAAAGCATCTGCCGAATCTTTTCTTTATCTAACATCCAGATGCGGCTGCCAGGTTCGACTGAGAGCCTGATTTTTTGCTCTCGGCGGTGAGCGGCTTGCTCTAGAGTGCCGATCGCTTGCTGACAGAGCATCTCAATATCGACTGACGAAAGATTAAGCGACTGGGCGCTATCCTCCATTTGAGAGAGTTCTAAAATTTCTTTAACCAGAGAGAGCAGATATTGTCCACTTTGATGAATGATGTCTAAGTATTCTTTCTGTTTAGGGGTTAGAGGGCCGTATATTTCTCGACTTAAAACGCTTGCCATGCCCATCACTGACGTGAGGGGAGTCCGCAGTTCTTGAGCAAGCTGGGCGAGTAGCTCGAACTTAATAGAATGGGTTGAAGAGTTCTGGGGCTGAGGGTCGATCGCCGCTGACTCAACGCTAACTTGATTTTTGGTTAGGTAAGTGCGCTCATATTCACTCATGCTGAGGCGAGCCGTGAGAGCCAAAAATTCTTGATCTTTGACCGTGAAGATTCGTGGCACCAGATCCATGACCGCCAGTGAGCCAATACACTCTCCGCTAGAGGTGATGAGGGGTGCGCCCATGTAGGCACGAATTCCATATTGTTGAGCAAGAATGCTATTGGCGAAGGCAGGATAATTTAGGGTGTCGTCGATCGCCACCACTTGATGACTGTCTATGACATGAATGCAAAACGACTCATCACGGGGCAGTTCACGAGAAACCGCCAAGTCATTCATCAAGCCTAACCGCGCCAGCCCTACAGCCGACTTAAACCATTGGCGATCTTGAGCGATCAAGCCCAAGATTCCGATCGGAGCCTCTAAAAAATGAGCAGCGGTCTGAGTTGCCTCCTCAAAAATTGGAACGCTATCTGTTTCTAGCAAGCCCAACTCTGTCAATATCGACAGACGCTGCTGCTCACGTACCGCAACCGTTAAACCATCTAAGCGACAAAAAAGTCTGCTTTCAGGGATTCCCATTCCAACCCCAGCCCCTATAAATAAATCCGTGAGATTATGCAATCGAGGAGACTTCTTTATAGAACAGTCTTCATCTACACCAAGACTGCCCTCGCCTTGTGCCACACGAACGGTTATATGCAAGGGAGATTACTGAAGTTTGGGAGGTACGCGTCTGATGCGATCGAAAAAATCACTGAATCGTTAGCAATTTTACACAAGATAATCGATCGCTACTCAAACCAGGCTGGGTGATCGAGCAGAGCCGCAATCACCCGCACCCCACGGAGTTGATTGGACAAGGGGAGATGTCCTCTCGGAGCGCTGAGGTTCCAGGTAAACTCATTTGGGTAGCGAGTCCAGTTGTTGCCTGACTTCCAGCCAATTTTTTCCCAAAGCTTATCCCAGTTTTTGCCGACACCCAGCCAGATCTCGCGCTGCACTGAAAACCCAAATCGACTGTTTGAATGGGCCAGCCAAAGGGCGTTGATCGTCTGCAAGTCCACTGACGCGAGGCTTTCGATCTCGGTGAAATAGATCCACTTGCGCTGCACAGCCGCCGACCCTGCAAGCTCACAAAGCTTTTGAATGGTTGACTTGTCGGCTGCCTCAAACTCTTGCTTGGCCAAAATCTGCTGAAGCGGTGCATAGTCGAGGTTGTGCTGCGATCGTAAGGGCACCGTCCCGGTTGGAAAATGCTGCTGAAGAAAATCAACGACTTGAGTGGCGCGTGTGTTAAACAGCGCTTGATAAACGGCTGCCTCAACGACTTTGATCGGAGTTTTGCTCGATCGTCCTTGATCTAAGCCAGGTTGACGCTCTAGCAAAAATTCCATTAAGACCGCTAGACCTGCGTCTCCTACGGCAATCAACTCGTTAATGATCTGTAGCTGAATTTTCTCTGGCTCAGATCGCAGCTTATATTGCAAGGTGGCGACGCTGGCGGGAATGTTGAGAGCCGAAGCGGTATCTAGGTTAGTCATGAAACGATTTATTCCAGATTGCGGCAGTGAAGGGCTAGGAATTTAAGATGCGGCGAATGATGGCACTCGTAGAACTAGGGATTTCAACCTGAATCAGTTTGACGTGCCCCCCATAAGCGTGAACGATCGACGCTTCGGGCAACGTTTCAATTCTATAGTCTCCCCCCTTAGCATAGATCTCTGGCTGGAGCGCTTCAACCAATTGAGCCGCAGTTGGCTCAGAAAATAGCACGACTCCATCGACTGATCTGAGGGCGGCTAGCACTTCTGCCCGTTGCAGTTCGGGCACGATCGGTCTAGCGGGTGCCCCATCAGCTTGAGGTTTGATGGTTTGCACCGATCGATCGCTGTTTAGCCCTACGATCAGCGATCGTCCGAGCAGTTTCGCAGCGTGCAAATATCGCACATGCCCTGCGTGGAGCAGATCAAAACAGCCGTTTGTAAACACTAGCGGTCGCCATTTTTGGGGATCGGTAGCGATCGCCTGTTTCAGTTCGCTCAAACTATAAATATTAGACCGATTCTCCATCTCACCCCATCCTCTAATTCTCAGCCACTTCTTCCTGAGAAGACGGTTCGATCGGGAGGCGATATCCCTGCTCAAACGCAAACCGAACTAGCTGCGATCGGTTCTCTAATTGAAGCTTGCTGAGAATATTACTAAGATGAGTTTGCACTGTGCGGGGGCTAACAAACAAGTGATCGCCAATTTGCTTATTGGTATAGCCTTGAATCACTTCCCAAAAAACCTTCTCTTCAGCAGGCGTTAACGGCAGAGGGGGCGGAGTGGGAATTTGGGCAGGAATGCTCTTAGATTGCTGCATTAAACGCACGATTTCGGAGTGCATTCGGCGCGATCGCTCTAGCTGCGCCTCAATTTTTGCCAGGAGTTCTTTGGGTTCAAACGGTTTGATTAAATAGTCATCTGCTCCGATCGAATGCCCTTGAACTCGATCTTCGATGTCACTTTTGCTTGACAAAAAAATAAACGGCACTAGCTGCCCCGATCGAGTGGCTCTCAATCGCCGACAAAATTCATAGCCGTCCATTTCGGGCATCAGCACATCAGAAACGATCAGATCGGCGGGATCTTGCTCAAAAATCTTAAAGGCTTCCACCCCCGACGCAGCATCTTGAACCAGGTATCTGCGTTTTTCTAAATATCGGGTGAGTGCTGTCCGCAGGGTTGTATCATCGTCAACTACCAGAATTTTCTTCATTCACGTCTCCAGGCAGTCAATTAAGCCGCCTCTAGCTTGCTTCGAGCGATCGTTGGCAGAAATCTACACAAAATTATCAGATGAGACGAGATGAACTCTCGATCAAAAACCGTTCTTGCCACTTCATCGTATTTTAGAATTCTTTGATGCTGCTTAGTTCTACTGAATTTAGTATCAAGAATTGATGAAGAAATACTCACTACGTGATCGATCAGGCTTCACAAAATTCTGATAGCCTACCAAGACGGCGCTGATCGCTGCGTTTAAGGCAAGCCTCTCGTAGATGACGCTTTGAATTGAGATCGCCTCTAAGACGTTAGTAACTGACCCTTTCTCACTAAAAATCTATGTACGAAAAAATCACTCCTCCGAGCACAGGTGAAGCCATCACCTTTAAAGACGGTGAACCGATCGTCCCTGATCACCCGATTATTCCATTTATTCGAGGCGACGGCACGGGGATCGATTTGTGGCCTGCCTCTGAGAAGGTATTTGATGCTGCGGTCAAAGCCGCTTATGGGGATCAGCGCAAGATCACCTGGTTCAAGGTCTACGCAGGCGATGAAGCGTGTGAACGGTATGGCACTTATCAATATTTGCCAGAAGACACGCTAGCCGCGATTCGAGAGTTTGGGGTGGCGATTAAGGGGCCGTTGACGACTCCGATCGGCGGTGGCATTCGATCGCTAAACGTCGCTTTACGCCAGATCTTTGACCTTTATGCTTGCGTTCGTCCCTGCAAATATTACACGGGCACACCGTCTCCTCACAAAACTCCAGAGAAGCTAGATGTAATTATTTATCGTGAGAATACGGAGGATATTTATTTGGGGATCGAGTGGAAACAGGGCAGTGAGATGGGCGATCGCTTGATCAAACTGCTCAACGAAGACTTGATCCCCAACACGCCCGAACACGGCAAAAAGCAGATTCCGCTCGATTCTGGAATTGGCATCAAACCGATTAGCAAAAAGGGATCTCAGCGATTGGTTCGGCGGGCAATGCAGCACGCTCTGCGGTTGCCCAAAAATAAGCAAATGGTGACGCTCGTTCACAAAGGCAACATCATGAAATATACCGAAGGGGCGTTTCGAGATTGGGGCTATGAGTTGGCGATCGACGAGTTTCGAGCCGAATGCGTGACTGAGCGCGAGTCTTGGATTCTCGGCAACAAAGAGAAAAATCCAGATCTTTCTCTCGAAGACAATGCTCGTCAGATTGATCCCGGTTATGATTCCCTGACCTCTGAGAAGCAAGCCGCGATCTGCGAAGAAGTCAAATCTGTCTTAGATGCAATTTGGGAGACTCACGGATCGGGGCAGTGGCGCGAGAAAGTGATGGTCAACGATCGCATCGCTGACAGCATTTTTCAGCAGATTCAAACGCGCCCCGACGAATATTCGATTTTGGCGACGATGAATCTCAACGGCGATTATTTATCCGATGCGGCGGCGGCGATCGTAGGCGGTTTGGGCATGGGCCCCGGTGCTAATATCGGCGATTCGTCTGCGATTTTTGAAGCAACTCACGGCACCGCCCCTAAACACGCAGGACTCGATCGCGTCAATCCCGGTTCTGTGATTCTCTCTGGCGTGATGATGCTGGAGTTTATGGGCTGGCAAGAAGCGGCAGATTTGATTAAGAAAGGGTTGAGCGCGGCGATCGCCAACGGTGAGGTCACTTACGATTTAGCCCGGATGATGGAGCCGCCGGTTGAGCCATTGAAATGTTCTGAGTTTGCAGATGCGATCATCAGCCATTTCTAAACTTGTAGGGACGTTCTATAGAATGTCCCTACGCCATAATACGACTAGCTGAATGGCTCTAGCTGATCGACTCGCAGCCAAATATTAGGCGTTGGGACGATGCCAAACTTGACAAAAGCAAAATCACCTTTTAGATCAATCACTTCGCCCTTAGTGTCAAAAATATAGCTGGGAAATCGAGCATCGCTTGCCTTGGCTTCCAGGCTGTTCTCTAACTTTTCTCGCACCGCCCGAACCAAGTCACCTTTCTTGACTGCCATAGCCTACCTCGAATTACTTTACTTAACGTCAGTTCGACAGAGGTAGTTCGCTCCAATTGTGAATTCGGGAAGCCCCCTAAATCCCCCAAATCGGGGAACTTCAAGCCAAAGTTTCCGGTTCAAAGTCCCCCAGAATGGGGGATTTAGGGGGCAGAAGCCGCTGACAACGAAGCGAAAAAACTCGTCGAACTGACATTTATTTAATATTTTAATGAGTTTGGAGCCTCTATTTCAGCCGATTTTGGGCAGACTTCATTAGTTTTTGCGCGTCTGAGTATTGGGTTGTGCCCGGTTTCACTCTGGCGAGTTCATCAATAATCTGTTTGAGCTGAATGGCAACGCGACCTCTATCGGTGCCTTGCGGATTATTGGTTGTCTCCGCTAACAGTTGATTGGTTAACTGTTGAGCTTTTTCAAAGGCTTGCATTGACTCTTCTTCAGCCTTTGACCGCACCTTAACTGCACCCAGAGATTTTTGATAGCTGACGAGTTGGGTCTGTGCTTGCACATAGTCTGGATCGCTGACCGTAATTTTATCTATGCGATCGATCGCCGTCTCCCACAGCTTCTGAATCTCGGCTAACTCTGCTAAAGAATGAGGTGGATTCCGTGTCGATTTGGTCGCTTCGGCGGCAAACTGTTTAGCAACGGTGATCAGACTTCCAGTTCGAGTATTGTCTTTGGTAAAGCCGACCACTTGTTGAAAATCTCGCTCATAGGCTTGGAGTTTCCCTTGCGCCATTCGCCCCGCCAGCGTTTTTGAAGGAATTTCTTGCATCGTGTCGATCGCGGCTTGCCACTGCTCGATCGCTTTGCTCTGCCTTGGTTGGTCGGTTGCTTGACGATAAGCTTGTTGGGCTTCAGCGATCGCCTGACCCGCCTGTTCTATCTGCGTCCGAGCGTTGTCTTCTTGAAATAGAGTCGCTTCCATGCGGGCAACCTCGGCGCGTGCCGCCCGAAACTCATCGATCGTAAAGTTCCAACCGCAGTGAAACAGGCTGCAATATTGACTCGGATAGTAGCCCACAAACCAGACTGGCAAAGCATCCAGGTTTTTTTGTGCGGCTTTTGCTTTGGTTTTGCCTAACTCAAAATCTGCGGGAGCCGTCGCTTGATTAATCAGTTGATCGGCTTGCTCGACGTTGACGATCGCCTGTCGATAGTTTTGATCCATGCTGATAAAACTGGGCACCAGCAAGAGTGGTGCTGATTTAGCCACTGCCCATCGCAGGGGAGGAAAGGGCAAATTGAGAACCCAGACTCCACCTGCTAGGGTAATGAGGGCGATCATGGAATATTTGATGGCTCCCCAAGGAAACGGAGCGTGATCACGCGGACGGGGCATAGCGTAAAGACTGAAACGACTACTCTCTCAAAGGTGCCCCAAAAAGGCTGAACACTTAAAAGGGACACTCGATCGAGCGTCCCTTTTATGCGATCTGTAAATTAGGATCAAGTCTGGCAGTGATCTGCTTAAAATCTTTTAGGGTTGACGCTTACCGAATCACAAGCGAAGTCATTGTGACATCGCCTCTGATTGGGAAAGCGCCAGCACAATCAGGCTAAACGGCCTGCTGTATCTTGAAATCCAGCAAATTTAACATCTTGGACAGACGTTAAACCTTAGGAGTTGGTGGTTTGGGTCGCTAGAAGTTGCTTGAGCTTCTCAAGGTCTTGCGCCCAGCGAGGATCAGGCTGAATCGAGTCAGGATCAGACGAAGCCGTTGTGGTCGTGCGGGTCTTGTTATTGGCATTACTGCTGCCACCCTTGCGTCGAACACCACCTGACGAAGCAGCACTAACCGGAGCGGGTGCGCTGCCTTCAGGCTTGTCTTCTGTTTCCTTCGTGCGAGGCAACGCCTTCTCGATTTTGATGGCGTTGTCCTTGATCTGCAACCCGTTGAATTTTTCGATCAACTGATCGGCTAACTCATCGGTTTTGACCGTGACAAACCCAAAACCGCGACACTTGCCCGTCTTGCGATCGGTGATCAGCTTGGCTGAGACACCATCCCCCTCTTCTGCAAACACGGCTTCTAGCTCTTGCCGAGTTAAGTCTTCTGGCAAATTGCCAACATATAAACGAATGGACATAGTGAGAACCTCCAGACTTTGATCCTAATACACTTGCTTTGAGAACGTTCACCGGATGTGGGCTGAGGATGGGCTAGACCGACCTCTAAAAAACTGCCAAATTCGCTTCCCTTGCCAACCGCAACAACTCAAGTAGTTCGTCAAATCTTAGGCTTTTAATCATCTGCTGACGACTGTCCCAAGATGGGTTGAGAACAATTCTTACTAAAAGAAGAACCCTTAAGTTTTTGGTAACTGCTGGAGGACTCAGACTAAACAGTAACTTTTAACTGTCTCTCCAGAATGTTTATGCCATTCTTAAAGGTACCATGCCCACCAGCGCTGAACTTCACCCGCAGCAGATTTCCATCGATAGCTTGATCTCCCCTTTAAAAACTGAAGCGACCACTCAAATTTTCTCTGTCTAAATGCACATAAAAAATCAGCGATCGAACTTCGATCGCTGATTAAGCTTGCTGTGTTGGGAGGAGAAATAACTGATACCGAGACACTTTAGCCACATTAATCGTGAGATACGGGACTGAACCCGGAATCATCCAACTCCTGTAAAGAAATGTAACACCACATTTCAATAAGTGCAATTTTTCTTTACAAAGAAGCGGGTCTTTCATCAACAATGTAAGACTAGACGATTAAGAAAAGTCCGAAGAGAATGGCGGTGCCAGCGAGAATCGTAGACCAAACCTGATGCCCACTGCGGCTGATGCGACCCCCCGATCGTAAGGTGTCCATATCGATCCAGGGAATCGCCCCTCGCCGAAACCACCCTGTAATCAGCACAGCCTGCCCGATTAGATCGACAGGGCGAGTGACTTGGGGAAGCAGATTTCCGACTGCACCTATTTGCGAACTGTAGTGCAGCTTGATCAAGCCTTTTGGGGTTTGCAAGAGCAAATCTTGCCCTAACCCGTTGGCGATGCCTATGCGTCCTAGCAATGTGCCTTCTAGGCGAATGGGTTGACTGTCGATCGGCAACGCATCCGGTTTTGTGATCAAGGTTGAGAGCCATGACAGATCTGCTGACGTGGTGAGCGGTTCTGACTCGCTGAGTGAATGTGTGGGCGATCGATTCGACTCCAAATGCTTGAGTTCTGGAAAGAAGGCATTGAAGCGAAGAAAGATTCCTAGCCCTAAACCGATCATCATAAAACCCGCAAACAGGTTGTAGTCACTCGCTAGCCAGGAGATTTGCTGCACTCCAAATCGATAAGCAATCTGAGCCGCAAACCAGAGAATCTGAGCGACGAGATAGCCTGCCGCCAGCCCAAAAAATGGCGCACATTGCAGCAAAAACGATCGCGGGTTTCGATTCAGCGATTCAGACGGTTCGATGTCTAATTCTGGCTCTAACTGCCAGTGAAGCGCATAGTGGGTGAGGCGTTGCAGCCGATCGCCCATTAAAGGATGCGAGTGATTAATCGCTAACCAATGTCGATCGGGGTTCACCAGATCCCATTCCAGGAGGGCGGTCAAAGATATGTGAGGATAGAAGCTTCCTAGACTCGTTGCGGCACCGCATCCCAACGGCGTAAGCAGATCAAAGCTTTCTAACAGATAATCGGTTTTGGTGTCTCGCTGAATGGTTTGAGCCGTTGCGATCGCACTCTTAACCAATGCGCGAATCAGGCCATTCGGGTTTCCGGTCAGGTTGCAGGCAGCCCGATCGCTGTACGTTACCCGTTGTTTTGAGAGCCACAGCCCCGACCCGCGCAGCAGGCGATAAAAACCGTAGCTAATCGCCGACCCGATCGCCAACAAGTCGGCTCCGATGCCCAGTAAAACCGCTATGAGCTTACTTTCTCGTTGTCGTAACGCGCTTCTTTCTCGCAGCCAGTCTCCACCCTTTGCCGTTTGCCAATAAAGTGCGTAGGGAATTTGAGTGACGATCGTCACCCAAGACATGAGGCTAAAATCCCAGTGGAGAATGTGACCGAGTTCGCCTGCATAAATGGTCGCGATTTCGTTATCAGTCAGTTGGTCGAGTAGCCCTTGACTGACGACAATCCGACAAAATCGCCGCAGAGAGCCATAGGTAAAGGCTAAGGGCGCTTGAGTGGGCACGATTCCTAGACGCGGCATGGGCATCTGATGCTGCTGAGAAAAGCGCTGAATCATCCGATAAGCTTCTGGGCTGTGCGCTCCTAAAGTGTCTGCTGATAGAGGATGTAGGTTGTACAGCCCTTTGAGCAGCGCGTCAAGCAGCCAGGGAGAAGCCACAAACAACACACCCAAAATCAGTAGAATTTGTCCGACTGGAATTTCGAGCGATGGAATCGGACTGCTCAAGTGCAGAATGCTGGTTGTGAATTTGAACCAGAGAAGACCGATCGCATTCAAGACCACAAACACGCTGGCGATCAGCAGAAAGAGCGCGATCGGAGTCGCCATTTCTGCCCACTGCAATCGAGCGGGATTGAGTTTAGGTAAAGGTTGCCAGCGCTGAGATCGTCCCGCACTGCGCCAAATCGATGAGTTTGGAGCCGCAACAGGTTTTTTAACCGATGTAGCGGCTGGTGGATTGACGGGTGGCGGAGATTCTGAATTCTGAACAGAGGGCTGCTCCGTTGCCGATGAGTTTGGGGGAACAAAGACCGATCGTCTGCCCGTTGTCCCAGACTGCAAGGGCACAAATCCCGCTAAGTCTGCGGTTTCTGCATCAGCATCAGTTTCCGGGCCTGTCGATGTTGGATAACGCTGCTCAATCTCTTCTAACGTCTGGCTTGCCCAATCTCTGACTTTGATGTGGGGACTAGAATACAATTGCTGACAAACAGCGATCGCCTTTTTAGGTCGCCCACTGCGTAGATAGACGGTCGCCAGCCACATTCGCGCCTTGATCGAGTTGGGCTGCTCTAAAGCACCCGCTTGAGACACGAGATAGCGCTCCAAGTGTTGAATTGCCTGGGAGTAGTTGCCCTGTTTGATTGCTGCCAGACCCGCTTCAAGGCGATCGGCACCCGAAGCGGAATCAGGGGAAGAAGTCATAATTTCTGGAACTCACAGCGCTTCTAGGATACCTCTAGAGTGCAATTGGCTCTTTCCCAGAAACTACGGGGGCGATCGAGTTCAGTTTTAACTCAGGGTGATCTGACTGAAGCTGCTGACAGTTCCACTCGTTGCGAAACAGCAAAACAGGACGTTCCCAGCTATCTTTGACAGTTAACGTGTTGAAAATCCGCCCTACTTTTTGCAATGCTTCCCAGCCGCCATCGACCCATCGAGCCACCGTATAAGGAAGCCACTCGACCGTAGTCTCAACCCCATATTCATTTTGTAGACGGAACTGCACTACTTCAAACTGCAACTGTCCAACGGCGGCTAGAATCGGGTCACGTTTGGCTTCGTCGGCAGAATACATAATCTGAACGGCACCTTCTTCTCGAAGCTCAGATACGCCTTTGCGAAACTGCTTAAACTTAGACGGGTTGGGGTTTCTGAGATAGGCAAATAGTTCGGGTGAGAAACAAGGAATGCCTTCATATTCCAGCTTTTGACCGTTGTAGATCGTGTCTCCGATCGCAAACACACCCGGATTGTTCAACCCAATCACATCGCCCGGATATGCCTCGTCGATCACTTCTCGATCTTGAGCAAACAGCTTTTGAGGACGAGACAATCGCACGGTTTTTCCTGTTCGTGCAAGGTTCACTGTCATATCTTTCTCAAACTTGCCCGAACAAACTCGTACAAAGGCAACTCGATCGCGGTGTTTAGGGTCCATATTTGCCTGAAGCTTAAACACAAAACCCGAAAACTCTGGGTAGGTCGGCTCAATTTCACCTTGATTACTTTCGTGATTTCCCGGCTTTAGCGCATAGTCGAGAAACGCATCCAGAAATAGCTCTACCCCGAAGTTAGTCATGGCACTGCCAAAGAAAACGGGAGTCATTTTGCCTTGATGAACGGCTTCTAAATCGAGTTCAGATCCAGCGCCCTCAATCAGTTCTAGCTCGTCTTTGAATTGATGATAAAGTCCTTGTTCTAAAAGAGACTCAATGCGCGGATCACCGAGGTCAATCGCGGTATCGATCGCTTCTCGGCTACCGTGTTGACTGCGCTCAAATAGGTGAATTTGCTGGCTGCGGCGGTCATAGACCCCTTGAAAGAGATCGCCCATGCCGATCGGCCAATTCACCGCGTAGGTTTGCAAGCCTAATTCTTGCTCGATTTCGTCCAGCAACTCTAGCGGCGATCGCCCCGGACGATCGAGCTTATTGACAAAGGTGAAAATGGGCAGCGATCGCAGTTTGCAGACTTCAAACAGCTTGCGGGTTTGCGGCTCTAAGCCCTTGGCAGCATCGATCAGCATGACTGCGTTATCGGCGGCGGCTAGAGTCCGGTAGGTATCTTCACTAAAGTCCTGGTGTCCGGGGGTATCGAGCAGGTTGATCTGACAGTTTTGATACTCAAATTGCAGCACGGTTGAGGTGATCGAGATGCCACGCTGTTGTTCCATTGCCATCCAATCTGACGTAGCGTGGCGTTGAGAACGACGCGCTTTGACGGCTCCTGCTTCGTGAATTGCGCCTCCATAGAGCAGCAGCTTTTCGGTCAGGGTCGTTTTGCCTGCGTCGGGGTGAGAAATAATCGCAAAGTTGCGGCGACGCTCAACTGCTGTCTGCAATTCAGCCTGAAGTTCAGTGGACATGCTTAGATCCAAAGGATAAATTCGAGGAAACCCGGAAGTTTTACAATACCCTAATTAAAGATAACGAAAAATGGGGCGAGGGGCGAGGAGTGAGAGGTGTGGAAATTGCTCACTTCTGCATCCCAGATATCCTTACCAAAGAATCTCAAATTTGGAAAATCATGGAAAACTCTGATCAACGTAAGCTATTGTCTGCTCTGTGTCATGGGTCAATTTTTTTGAGTTCTCTGCTGATCTCGATCGGTATCCCAGTCGCGATTTTATTGATTTCAGATGACTTGATCGCCAAAGAAAATGCCAGAGAAGCGATCAATTTTCACATTAATCTTTACCTTTATGCCGCCCTTGCAGGAGTGCTGGCAGTGACGGTGATTGGCATTCCGATCGCGATCGTGCTAGGCATTGCCCTGTTTGTGGCCAGCTTCGTCATGCCGATTATCGCGATCGTAGCGGTGCTGGGCGGCTCTGATCGACCTTACCGTTACCCCTTCATCTGGCGGTTGGTATAACTTCATCAAAACTTAATCACGGCCTAGCAAATTTGCGGACTTTACTCTGTACGATGTAGAAGTAAATATCAGGGCATTACGGACTTCTCCTGAGTGAGATTGACTACCTTCAGCATCTACCATTCACCATAGCAAGATCCTCCAGATAGAGCCTGAAAGCCCTGAAAATCTTCAGAAGGCTTTCGGCGCGTATTGCTGGTATTGGTAACATTGGGGTTGATGTGAATAGGTATAAATTTTTTATTGGTTTGAATGAGCCAGTCGTTTGTGCGTCTGGGTCTGTAGGTTTTGCGGTTAAGCGATTTTGGAGCATCCGTCATGGACACTAGTAGTGACCTGCTCACCGCTTCGCCGCTTTCGCTCAATTCTGACAGTCAACCTCTCAGCACTGATGCTCTGCGAGTTGCGTCTGCTCAGAGCAGCTTTGAAACAGCCATTCTCTGGCGCAATTCAGCCGAGGGGATAAATACTAGCTGGTCAATGGACGGAACCCGATATGTCAGAAACCGCGATCTGACTTCCGTGAAAGGCTCAAGCTGGCAGTTGACCGCGACGGGTGACTATAACCGCGACGGGCAAGACGACATTCTCTGGCGTAACTCTGATGGTAGTCTCGCCTGGTGGGTGATGGATGGCACCTCGATCGCCAAGGCAGTTTTCTTAACCACGCCTGCGGTCACAGACCTCAACTGGCAGATCGCTGGAGCGGGTGACTATAACCAAGACGGACAAGTCGATTTGCTCTGGCGGAATAAAGCTGAGGGTTCCGTTGCCTGGTGGGTGATGAATGCCACCTCGATCGCCAGCGTCGTCTATTTGCCGACCCTAAAAGATGCCAATCTGACGATCGTCGGCACGGGTGATTTCAATCAAGATAACCAGGTTGATCTGCTCTGGCGCAATGGTGCCACTGGCGAAAACTTTTGGTGGGTGACTAATGGTAGCGCTGTCACCGAAAAGCGGGTCTTGCCCCCTGTCACCGACCTAAATTGGAAAATCGTCGTCACGGGCGATTTTAATGGAGATGCAAAAGTTGATTTAGTGTGGCGCAACTCCAGCACAGGTGCCAACAGCATTTGGCTCATGAACGGTCTAGATGTCGCTGACTCAGTGGCACTGCCGACGGTTGCCGATCTGAATTGGAAAATCGTGGGCACTTTGCGCCGTCCTGTTGAGGAACTGTCGCCCGTGAGTGTGGGCACTGCACCTGCTGCCTTATCGGCTCCTGAAAAGGCGGGAACGCTCACAGCGGCGATCGCTGAAAATTCGGCAAACTTTTCAAGCAGTGCTCAGGTGAGTGCTAACGATCTCAATGATTTCTATCGGTTTACGATCGCCCAGTCTGGAGTTTTTAGCGCCAGTTTGACGGGCTTGACCGGAGATGCTGATGTGCGCCTAGTGCAGGACGTTAACCAAAATGGCGAGGTTGACCCCGGTGAAGTGTTGGCGTGGCAGTGGGAGCGAGGCACCATCAGCGAATCGATTCGGCGGTTTTTGACGACGGGCACCTATTATGCACAGGTGATGAGCTATGGCAGTCAAACGGCAAACTATGGGCTGACGACCAGCTTTACCCCAGCAGCCAGCGATGATCAAAAATTTGAGTTTAAGCTTGGTTTTGATACGCAAGGGTTGAGTGGGTTAAACGATGCGGCAAAAGCAGCGATCGTCGATGCAGCAAAGTTTTGGGAAAGTGCAATCACGAGTCGCAGCGCTATCACTCAATCCAATCAGTTAAACGTCACAATTACGGGCAAAAGCCTGGTCTATAGCAATGGCAGTGCTGATAATGGAACACTGGCTCTGTCGGGGCCGCAATTTGCCCTAGACGGCCCTAATTTAATCATCAGTAGTGGCATCAGCACGATCAACGCCCGTCGATTTGCTGAATTTAATGCCAATCCGACTTATTTGCGTAGCATCATGATTCATGAATTTGCTCACGTTTTAGGGTTTGGCACCTTATGGGAGCCTGTCCAATTTATGGATTCTAGTGGACAGATTTTTAACTTTGGCAAGAACTTGATCAACCGCACCAATGCAACTTATAACGCCAATACCTACGCAGGCTGGGCTTATGGAGGATTGACAGGCAGTTCTACCCAAGTGGTGGTTCCGATCGAGGCGGGTGCTTTTGCTCACTGGGATGAAACTCGCTTTGACACCGAGTTGATGACCCCCTATGCTGAAACCCCTGGAGTTGCTACTCCGCTCAGTCAGTTGACGCTGGCCTCTCTCAGAGACCTGGGTTGGAATCTCAACTTTGGGGCGGCTCAAGCCTATTCACTGCCCGCAGTTGCCCCGGCTGCCAGTTTAGCGCCGACTGCTCAAGGCAGCCAATTGGCAGCTTATACCAGTTGTGGGTGCGCTCGGTGTTTGGCAGCATCGAAGGTTTACACGCTTGATGGCACGACTTTGAGTGAGGCGATCGGCGCTTATGCCTAGAGCTAAAACTTGCTGAGTCGCGGTGAACTTTTTAGACAAAACTGCCCGCAACCAAATTCGGTCACGGGCATAGGGACAGTTAAACGCTTGAAAATATTATGGCTCAACTCTATTGAGATTGAGGAAGCGATGGACGGTTGACAGAGTGTCCATTGACCGCAACAAAAAGCAAGAGACACGACATGTCCTCTTGTGAATCTGCAATATCAATTGCGTCAATAAAATTGGTATTAGAGTCGTCTAGGCAAAAAAGTTTCAGGCACTAAATTTAGCGGTAAACTGTGCCGCTAGGATGCCCTTGTTTAAAACCCAATCCGCCCATGACCTTTCTTTCTCCGCTTTACGGCTTGTTTTTGCTGAGTGTTATTGGGATCTATTGGTCTGTGCAGCAGTCGTGGCTGCGATCGTGGCTATTATTTATCGCGAGTCTAGTTTTTTATGCCTCGCTGCAAGCCCAATACATTCCCCTGCTGCTGGCAGCTACTTGGATTAACTTTAAGTTGGGACAAGCGATCGGGGCGCCTCCTGATTGGCGCATCGAAGACTGGCAGTTTGCTCAACAAGATTGGAATCGGCGGCGCATCAAGCTTCTCAGCGTTGGTGTAACGATTAATGTTTTACTACTACTTAGTTTTAAATACCTTCCATTTATTCTGTCGTCGGTGGGAACGGTTTTAGGCTGGTCGAGCGGGTTCCCCGCAGCGAAGCTGTCCGCTCAACAAGGCGCAGACTGGACGACTCAACACATCCTGGTTCCCCTGGGGCTGAGTTTTTTCTGTTTTGAGTCCATTGCTTATTTGGTTGATGTTTATCGCGGCGCACCCGCAACGCAAGGGTTTCTCAAGTTTGCGTCTTACAAACTGTTTTTTGCCAAACTTATTTCGGGTCCCATTGTCCGCTATCACGCCTTTGCAGGACAGCTACAATCGCCTAAATTTCCGGCGATCGACCAGATTACAGAAGGGCTATGGCTGATCGCTTGTGGGGCAATTAAAAAAGGACTGATTGCAGACCGATTAGATATTCTCGTCAAGCTCAGTTTTGATAACGCCCAGCGAGCCGGAAGCGGTAATTTGTGGCTGGCGATCGTCGCGTACGGCTTGCAGCTTTATCTCGACTTTAGTGGCTATGTGGATGTAGCACGGGGCAGTGCCCTGTTATTAGGAATCAATCTACCTCAAAACTTTGACTTTCCTTATTTCAGCACGAGCATTGCTGATTTTTGGCGACGCTGGCACATTACCCTGGGCGACTGGCTGCGAAATTATCTTTATTTTCCTCTGGGCGGCTCTCGTCGAGGACTGGTTCGGACGTGTATCAATCTGATTATTGTAATGTTGATTGCTGGAGTCTGGCACGGAGCGGCCTGGGGGTTTGTGGTTTGGGGTGGGCTGCACGGGGTCGCGTTAGCCGTGCATCGACTGGTGGATCTGCGATCGCGACAATCTCCCCAACTCGAAAATTTTTGGCAAACCCTACCGGGAATCGTGATCGCCTGGTTTACGACTCAGCTAATGGTTTTTAGCGCTTGGATCTTTTTTCGTCTACCAAACCTCAGAGATTCGTGGGTGGTGGTGCAACGACTAGTCGGACAGTCAGCCGATGCCCAGTTTGCTCAAAAAGTTTATGGAGAAGCGATCGGGCTATATCCCTTGCAGATTTCTTTGTTGCTGGGCGCGATCGTCTTGGCAATGGGGTTCGCCTACTTGCTGAATCGAGGGTTAAAACTTCAACTCACCTGGCACATTAAACTATTTTTGGTGCCGCTTTGTCTTTATGCCGTTTGGGTGCTGGCTCCTGAAGGCGGTTCAAAATATATTTATTTCGATTTTTAACGGTGTTTTGTGTGGTGTTATTCGGATGTTTCTTAAATGTCTTGCATTATAGAGACAGGAGTTCTTTAAGAAAAATCGATGAACCAGGAAGTGAGCGAATCAGTGACTTTGCATCCTAACGGTGTAAACGCACTTCAGTCGTTGTCATCTGACTCTGAAATCACGCGCACCCGCTATTGGGGAACCGTGACCCTGCTCGAAGAAGGCAAACGCTATCGAATTAACCGCATTGAGCTAAAACCCGGACATCACATCAGCACTCAAATGCACTATCACCGCAGTGAACACTGGGTGGTGGTTTCGGGCACGGCTAAAGTGCTGTGTGGGGGTGAAGAAAAAACGCTGGTGCAAAAGCAATCCACTTATGTGCCGACCTGCACGCCACATCGGGTTGAAAATCCGGGTGTGATTCCTCTGGTGATGATCGAAATCCAGAACGGGGAGTATTTAGGAGAAGACGATATTACTCGATTTGAGGCTGATCCAGAGTTAGACGATTAAGCAGTCCTTAACGTTAAGCTTTTTAATCTAACGAATCGCTCAATGAATACCCCAGTCAGTTCACAATTGCCAATTCCAGCTTGTTTTGATCGCGATCGTGTCGGCACTGTTTGGCGCGTTCCTTATCAACAGCGAGCCACCGAAGCCGAAGCTTGGGCAACCCAACAGGGCATTTGTCCCGCATCTGAAGATCAGGTGCGCGTTTGTCTCCTAGCGATCGACGTGCAAAATACGTTTTGCATTCCAGAGTTTGAGTTATTTGTGGGCGGTCGATCGGGACTGGGGGCGATCGAGGACAATCAGCGACTTTGCGAGTTTATCTACCGCAACTTGGGGCTGATTACCGAAATCGCGCCGACGATGGATACGCATACAGCAATGCAGATTTTTCATCCCATTTTTTGGGTGAATGAAGCGGGTGAACATCCAGTTCCGACTGCCACAATGATTCGGTTAGAAGATGTGCAGAACGGCGTGTGGAAGGTAAATCCAAAGGTTGCTTATAGCCTGATGAATGGAGATTATGAGACGCTGCAATCTCATGCGCTACACTACACTCAAAAACTGACTGAAAACGGTAAATATCCGCTGACGGTTTGGGCTTATCACTCCATGCTGGGGGGAATCGGTCATGCCCTGGTGTCTGCTGTTGAAGAGGCGATGTTTTTTCACTGCATTGCGCGTGGAAGTCAAACCAATTTTCAAATTAAAGGTGACAATCCTTTAACTGAGAACTACTCGGTTTTGCGTCCTGAAGTCATGGATGGGGTAGACGGATCGGCGATCGCGCAAAAGAACAGTCGATTAATTCAAAAACTGCTCGATTTTGATGCTGTGATCATCGCAGGTCAAGCAAAAAGTCACTGTGTTGCATGGACGATCGACGACCTGCTGACCGAAATTTTGGCTCAAGATCCCAGCTTGGCAAAGAAGGTTTATTTGCTAGAAGATTGCACGTCTCCGGTTGTGGTGCCGGGTGTAATTGACTTTACAGAACAGGCAGATGAAGCGTTTCAGCGATTTGCTGAGGCTGGGATGAATTTGATTCGATCGACGGATTTTGTGGGCGATCGTCTAGCAAATTTGAGTTAGGAAGTCACGCGAAAATGAAACCTCAGTTCATAAGTTGAATCCGCCGATTTCTAAAGTTGAAGCGGGTACTTAATTAATTTTTAACTCTCTAAGCGACTGAGCTTGAGTTTCAACCAGGATAACTGCGAATATTTGGGTATTGCGCGGCGAGAAAACCTTAACTTTGGGCGTTATTCAGTTTCTTAACGGCATAATTCTGGTAAAGGCGTATCATGGCGATTGGTAAGTGTCCAGGTAGAAACGAGAGTTAGCTCTCCAGTTTTTAGTGGGACAAAGTTTATAATTTTTCAATAAGTACAATAACCTCAAGTGCAAGATTAATTTGAGCTAGACATATGCAAGTAATAACGTGGGTCGAGTTATTTAAGTTTGTGGGCGGTGGAGCAGCGCTACTAGCTGTTGCTGCATGGCTTATTCGATCATTAACTCTGCAATTATTATCAAGGGATATAGAAAAATATAAATTCAATTTAAAGCGGGAGTCAGACAAGGAAATTGAGATATTGAAGTTCTCACTTGTTAAAGAAGTCGAAACGCTAAAATCATCTCTTAGTATGGAAGCTCTAACACACCAAATCAGGTTCTCTAAGCTACACGAGCGCAGAGCGAAATCTATTGAGGAACTTTACCACAAGGTCATACAGCTTGAAACTCTTGCTCTTAGATTGACGCTTGAGATGGATGATGATGATCATGAAGAACTACAAGTAAGAGCAGATGAATTTATCGATAAATTTCTAGAGACTAATTCTCTTTTGCAAGAGAACGCGATCTATTTTCCCAGCAAAATTATAGAAAAAATTGCGGGCTTTAATAATTTGATGTTTGACTTATCGCTCAATCTTCATTACCACTCAAAGTCAGAAAATGCTAAGGATTTTATTGATGCCTTTAAAAACAAGCAGAAAGCTTTTGAGACTCAGAATTCCGACATTAAAAGATTTGTTGAATCTGAATTTAGAGCACTTCTGGGAGTCATGGGCTAACAAGCCTACTGCACCGGAACGTTGTTTACTTTATGTTGTGTTTTAGAGTTCATCCGCGTCTGGCAAGTGGGAACGTTAGCACTCCAGTTACGGAGCGCGCGCTCAGACAGAAAGCAGAGTGAAGAGAGTATGGAGTCCGATCGACAATCGAAAGGGTCTGAGTAGACAACTGTTTCGACAGTTAATGCTGCCCAGACTTGGTGCTATGTTAGCCCGATCGTTAGCTTGCAGCCGTTAGAATCTGTTCAGCCGTGATTTGAAATTCTGGAAAGATGACAGAGAGAATCCGATCGTTATGCCGCTTCATTTCAAAGTTCAACAACAGCAGCCTTGATACGGACTAGGTTATTCTTTCGTATCATTTGTTACTCGGAGAGTGAGATGACAATCTACAAGGCATTTATCACAATTGAAGATCCAAATCAGGTTGTTTTGTCCAACCTACCCTTTCAAAAAGGGCAACGAGTAAGGGTCGTGCTTGTGGCTGAAGATGATGAAAGGGCTACTACAATTAGTCAAAAATTTCGCAATCTCTTCGAGAAAACGCAGTCTTTGCTTGGAGTTGGTGAGATTACAGAAGAAGAAATAGCAGCAGAGGTTAAAGCTTATCGCCGAGGAGAATGAAAGTAGTCATTGATACAAACATTCTTGTTTTTGCTGTTTTGAGAGATAGAGATCCTGAACTGGTGATTCAATTCGTTGTTAACCATCCAGAGTTTGAATGGGTTGCATCGCAACCTATATTGACCGAGTACAAGGAAGTCCTCAATAGACGCAAATTCCGATTGACTCAGGAAGTGAAGGATAACTGGTTCAACTTACTAGATGAGGCTCTCACGCTGATTGAGGTTGATACATCCGTTGATTTTCCCATTGATCCTGATGATGCAATGTTTCTAGCCTGTGCGATTACTGCTGATGCAGACTTTCTAATTACGGGTGATACAGATCTTTTTCAAGGGACGAACCTGTTGAACACTGCCGTTATTACAGTAGTTCGGTTCAAAGATTTATTTTGTGATGTTCTGTAATCGTGAATGCTGTCATTCAATGCATGGTCGTCTCTTTTGCTTTTCTGTCGATCGTCTCCCCATAATTGTGTTGCAGCCAACGAGCGATAATCTACTGACCGAAATTTTGGCTCAAGCTCCCAGCTCGGCAAAGAAAGTTTATTGGTAGAAGATTGTACGTCTCCGGTCGTGGTGCCAGGTGTGATGGACTTTACAGAGCAAGCAGATGCAGCATTTCAGCGATTTGCTATAGATTGAGAATATGCTGCATAGATTGCTGAAGTTTCTTGAGGCTTGCACTATGACTCCACAACTCGAAGCCGCGATCGTGGCTATCCAACCCCTCTCACCTACGGAGCGCCAACAACTGATCCAAATTCTTGTCCAGAGTATTCCACTCTCAAATTCCCAGAGTGACCTCGAAACACTCAATGCCCAATTCCGGCAAGGCATCACGCTTAGGCAATTACTTGCCACCCAAACTCCTAAGACTGTACATGACCCTAAAGATCTCGCCGCTGACTTTTGGTCTGAAGAAGACTCCATTGAGGACTTTCTTGACTTCCTGCGGCAACAGCGTCAAGCGTTAATTTAATCCAACTTCCATGAGTCTTCTTTTGATTGATACTGACATCGCTTCCTTCATTCTCAAGGGCAGCGACTATGCAGACCCTTATATTTCACTTTTGAGTGGTCATGAGTTAGCACTTTCCTTTATGACGGTTGCAGAGCTTTTTCAGTGGGCAATTTTACGTCAGTGGGGCGATCGTCGCCTTGCACAACTAGAGCAATATCTGTCGAATTACCTTGTCATTCCGAGCGATCAGCCCCTTTGTCGAGAATGGGCGAAGGTCTGTGCAGATCGACAAAGTATAGGACGACCCATTTCACCTCAAGATGCCTGGATTGCAGCAACGGCTCTACGCCATGACTTACCGTTAGTTACTCATAACATCAAAGATTTTCGAGAAATTCCTAAGCTACAGATGCTTACTCCTCTCCCCTGAGAAGGCACTTTTTTATTGACTCGATCGTTAGCTTGCCGCCGTTAGAATCTGTTCAGCCGTGATTTGAAGTTCTGGAAAGATGACAGAGAGAATGCGATCGCTTCCTCTAAATCGACTCACCTGATATTCACCATCAATCAAACCGTAAACTGAAACGGTCGGAACTTTGGGAGAACCAATATATCGAGTGGCTCCAAGTGCTTTGAAATCGACAATCCAATACTCAGCAATCCCAAATTCTTCGTAGTCAGTCAGTTTGTGTCCATAGTCATCTCGCCAATTTGTGCTGACAACTTCAACGACTAACTGGGCAGATTCTCTTCTCGTAATCGTTGAGGCTTTTTCCCAAAGTGGCTCGGCTGCTAACGCGGCTCGATCGAGCACAACGACATCAGGTTTATAGGCAGTGTTGGGAGTGTTGGGCTTGATAGTGCAAGTTCTGGGCAGAAAATAGGTTAACTGTTGGCGGCGAATCTCAAGATTCATCTCAGCCACCAAATAAGCAACTACTTCTTCATGACTACCCGTTGGATTCACTTCGACCATTTCTCCGTTAATCAGTTCATAAATTCCGCCATTGTCTGGATATTGTTCCAGAAAATCTTCAAAGGTCAGAGGTTTGGGAATCGCTTGAACCATCGAACTCTCCGCTTTTTCTAGCGTTGACAATTAGGACAGAAATGGGACGATCGTCCCGCTAATTTTAATCGCTGAATGATAGTCTCACACGTCCGGCAGGCTTCTCCATCACGGGCGTAAACCCAAGCAATGTTGCCATAGTTGCCATTTACACCCGACACGTCTCGAAAGTCGCTAAAGGTGGTGCCTCTGGCGTTGATACTATCTTGCAAAACGCGAACGACGCTTGATCGCAGCCGTTTAATCTTCGCTGGACTCAACTCTGCACACAGCGTCTCAGGACGAATGCCACTGAGAAAGAGAGCTTCATCGGCGTAAATATTGCCCACACCTGCCACCAACATCTGATCTAACAAAGCAGTTTTAATCGGACGGCGACGATTTTTAAGCTGTTGAACAAAATAGTCGTCTGAAAAGTCTGCCGAAAAGGGTTCGGGGCCAAGTTTTTGCAGCCCGGTGATGATGGTTTTAGGATCGCGATCGCGCGGCACCCACCACATTTGTCCAAATGTGCGCTGATCGACAAAACGCAACTCGCGATCGTCGCCAAAAAACAATCGAACTCGTGTGTGTTTATGAAGCGGTTCGGTTTGATCGAGCCACAAGAGTTGTCCTGTCATTCTTAAATGAACGCCTAGCCAGCCGTCACTCAACTCCGCCAGCAGATATTTTCCGTAGCGGTGCCATTGAGCGATCGCGGTGCCATCCAGTCCGGTTAAAAAGTCGATCGAGGAAGTTGGATAGGCAACGGTGCGATCGAGCAACACATCGCCGCCCCGAATCGGTTGATTTAAGGTGACTTGATTTAACCCCAATCGGACGGTTTCAACTTCAGGAAGTTCTGGCACAAAAAAACCTTAGACATTGAACAATGAATGCAACCGCGCACCCATCATTATTAGTCTAAGGTTTAACGATTAGAGTTTGCTGTTTAAGTGCCTAAAGCCCTAGCGAGCTTCGGTTCCTTGGTTAGCATCTCCTTCTACTACGGTGCTGCCACCTGGGATTTCGGGTGAGTCAGACTGCCTGCCTGAGACTCCGCTTCCGGTTTTGCGAGAGATCGGGTCGATCGGGGTTTGCTTTCCACCCGGCATGGTTGCCGAGGGCTTTTTACTGGGCGCTGCAACCTCAACCAACTCACTGGTTGCAAAGTTGTTGGTATTTACCCCAGAGTAAGCAACTTTTTCAAACCGGACGATCACAGGATATTTAATACCACTTTGATCGATGGAGGCGACGGTGCCCACATCTTGAAACCAATAGGATTCTTTGCGAAGAACGCGAACTTTAGAACCACGCTGAACCATGAGCATTCTTTCCTTTTTCTATCAAACTTGAACTCATAAAGCCTAGTGCCTCTCACTCTACTACGGAGTTGAAACGCTTCTCTCGAAAGACGAACGGGTTGAAACAATCTGCAACAATCTAGAGAAAAATTAATTCCCGTAAGTTCTGCCACGCCACTGAGTCGGGGTTTGAGTAGACGAGAGGAAAATTCGCAAAACGGCGATCGGGTCGGCGATCGGAGAGAGCCAAAACACCCAGGCAGATTTAGCTTGCGACCGATCATAAGATGCCGCGATCGCCCCATTCAACGCGATTCGCATCGCCACTAAAAAGCCATTCAATCCCAAAGCTGCGATCGCGGGAAGTGTAGTGTTTCCGCGCCCGACAAGCAGGGCTGAAAGCATCAACATCGGCAAAGGCAACCCCTGCACGCAGAGCAAAAGCCATAAATCGCCCCAGATTTGACCTGGCGATGCGGCATCTTTGAGATCCAGCGATCGTCCCCATTCTTTCCAGGTTTCTGCCATGCCTTCATACATTCGCACCTTGAGAATCTTGGCTCCATCCATAAAGCCGACTCTGGCACCTTGGGCGGCTGCAAATCGGGCCAGGGTGACATCATCACAAAACGATCCGCGAGCGCTCGTATAGCCGCCTAGCTGAACGAGGAGCGATCGGCGGCAAAAAAAGCATTGACCATTTGCCATCACCCGTTCAGGAGGGCTATTTTTTTCGCCCGCGGCTCCAAATCGGTAGACCAGCGTCATTAGCAAGGCAGGTTGCAGCCAAAGCTCTCCCGGCTGCTTGAGAATGAATTGCGGTGATAGCGAGATCAGATCGTAGTTTTCTGAATAAACTGTTTCGATCAAGCTAGCGACCAAACCGGGATGGGGTTGTGTATCGGCATCGATTCCTAAGATCCATTCGCTGTGATCGGAGCTTGCCAAAAATCCTGAATGCAACGCCCAAGGGCGGCCAACCCAACCTGACGGGAGCGGGTCATCATTCATTAGCCGAAACCGAGGATCGCGCTCTTGAGCGGTTTTAACCAGATCGGCGGTTCCGTCTTGAGAGTGACTATCGACCACGATGATTTCTCGAACTTCGTAGCTTTGCCGAGTTAGCCCTTCTAAGCAGGGTTTAATTCGCTCTGCCTCATTTAAGGTGGGTACGACAACACTAACCACCCCGAATGAGTCTGGAGCCGCCGATCGAGGTTCGAGGGGAGGGTGACGAGTCGGGCCTTTAAGCAACCGTGAAAGCAAAATCGCTACGGCTGGCAACTGCATCAGCAACACGCCTAGAAAGCCCACGTCTTGTTGATAAAACTCGTCTTGAGTGCTAACGAATCCTAAACTGTTCAGCCCTAATTGCAGCAAACTCGTCAATCTTCTAACCTTTTACGATGGGGGAACCGCGATTTACTTTTCAGAAACGCCAACCGGGACAGCCGGAGACTCATTTTCTAAGTCTCTAGCTTGTAAAACGGTTTTTAACTGAGCCACAGTTGCGGTGGGCTTGGCGATCCACCAAAGCACGATCGCCGGAACGACTCCTAACACTGCACTCAGCGCTGTAGGAATCCAAAATCGAGCATCTAACTGAGCCACGGTGATCACGGCTCCGAAGGCAAAGTTAATCAAATAAACTGCTAGAGGCACGGTAAGTTGGGCACGGCTGAGATTTAAAGGCGCTTTTCCCCAGAATAGAGATGCCACCGACATAAAGACTACGCCTGTGCCAAACCAGCCTGATAAGTTGCGGTAGGGCATCCCAAAAAAGGCACCTAGCTGCTTAAACTCCCAGAATGGGTAGGAAGTTTGACTCATGGCAGGGTCAAGGACAAAATCCCAAGCGGTGAGCATTAGAGAACCGACGGCGATCGCCCCAATCAGACGCGCCCAAACGGGTAACCTGACGCTTTCTAACCCGGCTCTCGCCAACACATAGCACGCCATTCCTAAATAAAACCACGATAGCGGAATGGTAAAGGGCACCAACCCCGCGATTTTATAGCCCAATCCACTCAAATAGCCATACTCACCAAAGGGAAACCCAGTACTGGTTCCCAAAAGTTCGCTGCCGAGCGAAAGCACGATCGCCGGAATCATAAACGTCAGCCAGCGCTGCAAACCCAGCACTCGGTAGGCGTAAGCTGCGATCGTCAGCGCCCCCAGCAAGATATAGACGACCCCACCGCCTGACATACTCAAACCGAAGGCCGACTGACCAAACGCTGGCAGTGCCAAAATAAAATCAGGGTTGGGCAGCACCAACAATAACCCTGCCAGCCCAAATGCCAATGCTACTGTGTGACCAGTTAGGCAGAAGCGCTCAATAGCGATCAGTTGCTTCATAAGGACTCCTCAGAAAATGTGGCACTTAAAATGCCTGCTATAAGTTTACAAATCTTTAATCAAAAACTCGCAATTGGTTACTGCTTTTCTCACATTTCTGGGAAAGAAGTTAAGCGGCGCGATCGTCAGAGAAGTTAGAGACGCATTCTGTCATGAAGCGATCGATAAAGTAAATCCGCTAGTGCTTTATCAAAGCTAGTAGGGACGTTTAATCGGATGCTCCTACAGATAGCAGCCCTTCAATTTAACCTTGATAGCTCAGTCTTTGCGGGGTCTGATTTCTGATCGCTTGATATTGCTGCTAAGATCCGCTAGATATTCCTCACTGTTGCCGTTTGGAATCATACTCCTCACACTGATTATTTGCTGAATGACTCAACTGAACAGTGCGTTCACCCTCTTTTTTAGTTTGTTGGTGGAGGCAATTCCCTTCCTATTGTTAGGGGTTTTGTTCTCTGGACTGCTGCAATTTTTTGTGGATGAGCGGCGGCTGCTGGCAATTTTGCCCAAAAATCCTTTACTAGGGGCGTTTGCCGGAAGCTGTATCGGTTTTTTGTTTCCGGTGTGCGAATGTGGAAATGTGCCCGTTGCGCGACGGATGCTGATGCAAGGGGCACCAATTTCGGTGGCGATCGGGTTTCTTCTTGCCGCTCCGACGATTAACCCGATCGTGATTTGGGCAACCTGGACAGCCTTTCGAGACCAGCCAGAAATTGTGTTTTTGCGAGTGGGCTTTTCGCTGGCGATCGCGACGATTATTGGCTTTATTTTCAGCGCCCAAGCTGATTTGCGCCCTTTCCTTCAGTCTGGAGTCGCTTCGGCTCTGACCCTGAAACAAAGTCAACCTTCTGACTTAAATCAGTCTCCGCTGCTGCAATCGGGCACTTATTTTTTGGGGCAATCGGCTAAACCATTAATTACCGATCCGTCTGAACTGCAAGCGGCAATGATGGCATCGGTGTCTAAGCCCAAGAGCTTTCGTCTCAGACTACTGTTAGAAAACACGGTGCAAGAGATGCGCGAACTGGGAGGGGTGCTGATTTTAGGCAGTGCGATCGCCGCTCTGGTGCAAGTCTTTGTGCCTCGCGATATCATTCTCAGCTTGGGTCAAAGTCCGGTCACGTCGATTTTGGCAATGATGCTGTTGGCAGGGGTTGTCTCGATTTGTTCAACCGTAGATTCGTTTTTTGCGCTCTCGTTTGCCTCGACTTTTACAAGCGGCTCTCTCGTCGCATTTTTGGTGTTTGGCCCGATGATTGACCTCAAAGGCGTGGGTCTGATGCTATCGATCTTCAAGCCGAGAGCCATTTTCTATCTGTTTGCTTTGGCGGCTCAGTTGACTTTTGCGTTGACGCTATTTCTCAATTTATATATCAGTTGATTAGCCATGACTCGTAACGTTATTCGATCGCTTTTGCCCTGGCTTGACGTGGTAGCGATCGCCGCTTGGGGCGTTTTGCTGCTGAACTATTGGCTGTCTGAGAAGCTCTTTTTGCTGATTCACCCTAACTATATTGGGTTGACGGTGGCAGCAGGCGTTTTGCTGCTGATCGTGAGTGGGTTAAAAGGGCTACTTTTGCTGCGATCGAGTCGAAGCCGTCAAACTTTTGCACCGATGCAGCACATGACGCTGTTTCCGCCAGGGTTTGGGAGTTTGCTGATGTTAGCAGTCGCGATCGCGGGGTTGTTAATTACGCCGCGTGCGTTTGCGAGTCAGACCGCGCTCGATCGCGGAGTCACTGACACCATCACGCTGACGCGGGTGAAACCGCAATCGTTTCGGGCTTCGACTCGGACCGAAGATAAAACCATGATTGATTGGATTCGCACCCTTCAGGTCTACCCCGAACCAGATGCTTACACGGGGCAAAAGGTAAAAGTTCAGGGATTTGTGGTCTACCCGCCCAAGTTGTCAGAGCAATATTTGTTGCTGACTCGGTTTGTGATTACGTGCTGCGCGGCGGATGCTTACCCCGTGAGTTTGCCAGTGAAATTGACGACGGGCGATCGTAAGTCTTATCTGCCAGACAGTTGGCTAGAAATTGAAGGGCAAATGCTGACTGAAACCTTGGATGGCAAACGTCAATTAACCATTCAAGCAAAGACTTTAAAGACAATTCCAGAGCCGAAGAACCCTTATAACTACTAAGAATTGCAAATTAAATTCTGTAGGGCATTGCAGATGCAACTTAAGGTAGAGGCACCTTTGATTTAAAGGGTTAGAGATTGTCGCGATCGAGCTTTCAAGATTTCTTCTTCAAGCATCGCAAACTAACTTGAATCGATTGAAAGATAACTTAACCGATCGCGCCTTCAATTTCAGCCTTCTAATCACTAAACTCCTTAGTCAGCCTTGATTTTGAATTCTGAGAAGTTGGGGAAAACAGATTAAGATTAATTAAATTCTTGTAGAAATGTGAAGGATTTCAGCATTGTCTTAATAGTTATAGGCTGAGTTTTGATTGCTAAAAAAAAGCTGAAAAAGCTTCTATGCATAGGATAGAGGCTTTTCTATAGAGTAATGAAAGAAGAGAGCATTCAGCTTCGATAGAATCTCTTAAGATTAGAAATCAGGAGCCAAAAATGTAAACTTTAATGAAGATGCATTCACTCCTCCGATTGCTTTCTCTATACTAAATTTCACGCAGCGATTCGCGGGGATCGCTATAAAGTTTTTCAAAACTATCAATAAACCCTTAACTCTGGGAGAGAGAATCATGGCACTGGTTCAAAGTCAGCCTTTTAAGAACCTCTATTTCGTAGTCGCCCTCAAAAGCTTTTTGATCTGGACTTTTACTCTCACAGTTTGCATGATTGTGGTTGGTTTTCCAGCACTTGTTTTAGTGGTTTCGGTTGGCGCTTTAGTGGCAGTTACATTACATGCCATCATGCCATTTAGTGCCGTTTTATTGATCGCAGTTGGGCTAATTGGCATTCATGCGATCGGCATTATGCTGGCTGCTGCATTCATGACTGCTAATGGAATCCACCCCCAAGAGGTTGAGTGGTTGCGATGGCTCAATGGTCAAGCAGACCCCTTACATACATCAGTTTATGCGGCTTGCCCACTCACTTGTGAAATCGATCCTTAGACTTAAAATCAGCAGACTAAAAACGCAAAACGTCTGCTTTTTTATAAGCGCACTTTGAAAGTTTCTTGAGTCATCGGTGAAACAGTCCTACCTAACCAGCTTCGGCTGGTTTTTTTGTGAATTAATTTAATTTATTTGTTGAGTTTGGGATTCACTCAACTTTCAAAAAATGCTAAATAGCAACTACGATAAGGAAGATATTTTCCTGATAGCGCAATTGGTGAACGATCCGACTGGTTGAGACAAGTTTCAGAAAGCTTGAATAGCACGGCTTATGGCTTAATTAGAAGCTGGTTTCTCTGTTCTATGACTCAAAAAATCTTATGCTGAAGTTTCCTATTCCCATTTGCATTATCGTCGGCACTCGCCCCGAAGCGATTAAAATGGCTCCGGTGATTCAGGCGTTTCAACGATCGTCACTGTTTGACACTCAAGTTGTTTTGACAGGTCAGCATCGCGAAATGGTGGATCAGGTGATGCACTTGTTTGACCTCACGCCCAATCACGATCTGGCAATCATGCAGCCCAAGCAAACCTTGACCGATATCACCTGCTGGGCAATGCGGGGTTTAGAAGAATTGTTTCAAAAAATTCAGCCTAAGATAGTGCTGGTGCAGGGAGACACGACCACCGCATTGGCAGCCGCGATCGCAGCTTTTTATCAAAAGATTCCCGTTGGGCACGTCGAAGCAGGTTTGCGAACCGAAGATCTCTTTAACCCCTATCCTGAAGAAGCTAATCGGCGGCTGATCTCGCAGGTGACTCAGCTTCACTTTGCGCCTACCTCGGTTTCGGTGGAGCATTTGCAGCGATCGGGTGTTTTGGGCGAAATCCATCAAACGGGCAACACGGTGATTGATGCCTTGCTCAAAGTGGCAGAACGTCAGCCCACCTGCGAGATTCCAGGGCTTGATTGGAGTCAACATCGCACAATTTTGGCGACGGTGCATCGCCGAGAAAACTGGGGCGAACCGCTCGAAGACATTGCTCAAGGTTTTCTAGAGGTGTTGACTAAATTTGAAGACACCGCGCTGCTGTTGCCTTTGCACCGAAATCCTACTGTGCGTGACCCATTAACTGCCATTTTAGGGAGCCATCCGCGAGTTTTTCTCACAGAGCCGCTCGACTACACAGAATTAGTAGGCGCGATGCAGCGCTGTTATTTGCTGATGACCGATTCAGGCGGCATTCAAGAAGAAGCGCCAAGCTTGGGCAAACCTGTTCTCGTGCTGCGCGAAACCACCGAGCGCCCCGAAGCCGTCACAGCCGGAACCGCCAAACTCGTCGGCACTGACCCCGCCAACATTCTCAAAGAAGCCTCAAACCTGTTGAGCAACCCAGCCGCCTATCAGGCGATGGCAAACGCGATCAGCCCATTTGGTGATGGCTATGCTGCCGATCGCATCGTGCAGCTTGTCGAAGATTATCTGCAAAAGTGATCTTAGAGGTCTGGTAAGTCTGGCGGCTCGGCTTTGGATGCATCAAGCAGTTCCTTTTTCGAGTCTCTAAGTTGCCGCCAGAGCTGTTTGATTTCTTTGTATGCCTCTCCGGGCGGAATTTTGCCTCCCGTCTCCAGCCCACAAAGCAGCGACACGCGTTGAGCGAATTCTTGCAAGTTGGCATTAAAGGCTAGATGCTCTGGTGTAAACTCGCCCCGATAACGTCCGATCGGGTAAAGGAACCCTTCTTTACTTTTGTCTGTGTTGTCTGCCACAAGCTTTCCTGAGTAAACGAGGTAGATCAGAAACCCAACAAGTCGAATTGCTAGAACGACTCCCTTATCATTCCTATCTTAAATTTACTGGTTTGAAAAGAGAGTGCAGAGAGATTGGCAAGTTATTTTAGCTAAATAATGGTCACACTAATGATTGTGTCCATTATTTAGCCTGACTCAGTTATGCGATCGGATCAAGCTGAGAAGCGATTTTTGCCAAAGATTTCGGTGATTGTGCCCATCTATAACGGAGAAGCAGACCTACCGGGTTTACTTCACTGTTTAAGGGCGCAGACCTATTCGAGTGATCTCGTGAGTTATTGCCTGGTGGATAATGGCAGCCACGATCGCACCTCTGAGATCCTTAAATCTGCCAGTCAAGACGCTCAAAATTTCGTGGTTTTAAGCGAATCTCAGATTCAAAGTTCTTACGCGGCTCGAAATCTGGGCATTCGATCGACGACTGGAGAAATTTTAGTGTTTACCGATGCCGACTGTCGCCCAGAGCCAAACTGGTTAGAAAATTTGATTCAGCCGTTTGAGGATCTTACCGTAGGGTTGGTTGCAGGAGAAATCAAGGCGCTTTTAGGCAACACAATTTTAGAGCAACACGCCGATCGTCAAGAAACTCTTTCGCAAAAGCACACGTTAGCGCATCCGTTTTGCGCTTATGGTCAGACCGCAAATTTGGCAGTTCGCGATCAGGTGTTTGAGCAAGTGGGGTTGTTTCGTCCCTATTTAACGACGGGCGGCGACGCAGATTTCTGCTGGCGCGCTCTAAGCCAAACACCTTGGCAGATCAGGTTTGCAGAACGGGCGATCGTGCGGCATCGTCACCGCTCTACGCTGGCAGCGCTCCGCAGTCAATGGCGCAGATATGGGCGATCGAACCGCTATCTTCACGAGTTGCATGGAGTAGATCTGATGCGCGACTTCAGCTTGCAGGACTATGGTTATCGTCTGACACGCTGGTTGTTTAAAGAATTGCCGATCGCCGCCATTCATGGGCTACAACAGAAAGCAACCCTGGCAGATCTATTCAGCACCCCGATCGGACTAATTTGTGCCCATGCCCGCACAACTGGACAGCGACACGCCCACCTACCCGATCAAGCCAGACAGATTGAGTGGCTTCACGAGCCAAAAAATTCCTAGAACCCGGTTCATTCTTAACTCAAATTTTAGATATGGTATTCACGCTGCTGACCCTTGGTGCGATCGTTCTCGCTGGTTTAATCATTTATTGGATTTTGCAACCCTCAAATCGCGATCGTCGATCGTCTTCGCGTAGAACAAGCCGACCGCCTAAGCGAGTTATATCACTGCTGAATGGCGACACGGCAACCGCACAGCGATTATTTGAAACCGCACGTTCAAGAAATCCGGGTGAATCTGATCAGTGGTGTTGGGAGAAAGTGCTGTGGGATCTAGAGCGCGATCGTCGCTGGTAAGATCAAAATTCGGCGTTGCAGAATGAGATGAAATGGCTGTAGGAGTAGCGCCCCCGTGCCTACCCCTGACAGAGGGCAACCACGGGGGGATTGCCCCTACCAAATCATCTCTTTATTCCGCAATGCCTAAAACTCTATTGAAATAAAGATTGGTTCACGTCCTTGAGCTACTATCGTCAGAAAAACAACGCTTTCGCAGCATCCTATCTTGATGACTTGCGCGGAGGAATTTTGGCTTGCCCTTATTTTGCGGTCAATAACCTCAATCGTGATTTTGTGGACACCAAAGGATTCTCAGTGGTGTTTCAGCGATCGGGACTCGAAACCGTTGCCCAAAAATTTCCCTTCTTCAAACCTTATTTAGACCTCGCGCTTGAGTCTACTTGCAATGCGTTTTATCTAAATCCCTTGTTGCTGCGTGAAGGATCTCGTGTAGACCCACATGTCGATCGCTCGTTGCGATCTTATTGCAAAACGATCAATCCTCCCGATGGTGTTAGCGTTCTCTATGTACAGGTGCCGTTTGCGCTGCAAGGCGGAGAACTGGTTTTACGAGATCACAAGCGTCAAGTCGGGCAAGTCAAACCGCAAGAGAATTTGTTGATTCATTTTCAAGGCGACTTGATTCACTCGGTGAATGCTGTAAAGGTTCCGGGAGCGCGACTGAGTTTAGTTTGTGAACAATACAATTTAGATGAATCGGAACTGCGAGAGATTCCAGAATTTACGATCGAATCGAGAGTGGTGAGCGCCAAGCGATCGCATCGCTGATTGGGTTTTAGAGAGATTGTAGATTAACGATCTAAGAATGCAGCGAGAGCCTGCTTTACATACTCAAGCTGTAAGTATTCAAATAAGCGATCGCCCGAATCGGCTCTGACTAACCCTAAAATCACGTCAGGTAAGACGGTTAGACTGGGAAAAACCAGGTAGCGCGGCTCCCATCGTGGCTGAAACTTCTCTTTAAATTGGTGCAGCCCTTTAAAGTTGTAGAACTGGTTGAGGTGATTGAATAAGTAGTTTAAGGCTTTTTCAACTCTGCGGGCACCCGGTTTTGCGCCAACACCTGCTAGGGGTGAAAGACTGAGATTAAAGCTGTCATATTCTGCCTCTTTAAAGTGCTGAAACATCGAGACAAACAAAAAATCCATCGTGCCTTTTTCGGCATCTAATCGGTGACGCATTAAATCGATCGTGACTTCGCGGCGGTTATAGCCAGATAACAAGTTTGCAAAAGCGACGACTTGATTGTTAGCATCGCAGACGACAGCGATCGAGCAATCTTGCAAATAGTCTTCATCAAACCAGCCGATCGAAAACTGTTTTTCTGACCCCTGCTTATCTTTTAGCCATTCGTCGCTAACGGGTTTTAACTGCTGAAACAGTTCTGGCTGAATTGGCGATTCATAAAGCTTGAACTGATAACCTGCTTTTGCAGATCGATTCAGCGCAGTGCGGAGATTTTGCGCTGCTTTTCCTTTGAGCGTAAAAGTGGTCAAATCCACGATCGCTTCTTCACCAATTTGAATCTGCTGAAATCCTAATTTAGAGTAGCGATCTAACTGCTCGGTTGAGGTTTCATAAAAAGCCGGAAACCAGTCGTTACGATCGCAAAATTGACTGAATGTGAGAATGGCTTCGACCCGATCTTGAGGCGGGCCGATGGGATCACCCAAAGCGATCGCGGCTCGACCTTTAGCAACATAAGCAATCACACTCTGCCCCGATGGGCTGAAATAGTAGCTTTTATCTTTTAGCAATGACAATCGGGCTAGCGAAGTTTGCCCATGTTGGTCAATGATGTCTCTAGCTCGTCTACGATCGCCAACAGTTGCAGGATCGCCACGCAGCAACACAGGACGCAACAGCATGAACAATGCATAAACTAATGTTGCTGCTCCGACCATGTAAATAGAGTTAATGAAAAAGGCACTATATCGAGTCGTGGGTTCTAGCCCTGCGTTATCTTCAGTAAAAAATATGGCTAACGTTTGCTCGATCGAGGCAAACAATCCAAAATTAGCGGGTTCGCCATTGACCGTAAAGCGTCCGTCGAGCACATAAAAACCAGCCGTCCCGTAAGCGAGGGTGAACAACAACGCCCCGATCAGAACGCGAACACCTTGATAAATAGACGGACGATCGGAGCGAGCCGTAAACGTCTTTCGCATCACGATTAGCTGGATCAGAGGTACGATCGCGAGCAAGCTTTCTTCATAGTCAAGCCCTTTGACCAGATGGCTGGCGATCGAGATGCCTAACAAAGTCACCGTCAGCAGCCAAGCAATATGCTTACGTCGCAAGAGATTGGCTGCCAGCGTCAGCAGCAAAAAGCCCGTTAACGCTGCAAAGACGTGCCCCCCGGCTCGAATTGGAAACGGAAAAACAGGCATCAGCCATCTGACTCGTTCGGGTAAGCTTGGCGACACCGCAGATAATAGGTTGACTAAGCCGACTAAGCCCGTCCAGATCGAAACCGTCCATAGCCCGATGCGAGTTCGATATTTCAGCCCGATCGACAGCGGCTGCATTTTGTGCCGACCTTGTGCGCTCATGGCTGTGATGCTCCCGGAGATGCAGGCAAAGGTTCTGCTAAGGTCTTAGCCTTTTCTGGCTGACTAATTTCCCGGTTTTCTGGCGTTCCCATTTCTGTTTTTTCTGAGGAAGTGGTATCAGAAGTTGGTTTGGGAAGGGAGGCTCTAAATTGTTTTCCTACAAAGCTCAACGAGGTTGCTAAATGTTTATGCCAATAATTCCAACCGACATTCTTGCCGACGATTCCGTGTCCTCCTGGAAACGCATTGAACTCGTTGAGAATTTTCAATTGATTAAGGGTTTGGTGAAACTGCTGAGTCGCTTGCAGATATTTAGTATCTTCTTTTCCTGCATCTAAGTAGACCCGCAATTGAGGTCGAATCTCTAAGGGAATTTGCTGAACAAAGAATTGAGGACTATTGTCTGCGCCACTACTGTCTTTGAAATAGCCAGTATGACTAAACAAAATATGAAACTGATTGAGGTAGTGCAATCCAATATTCAATGCACCCCAACCGCCGGACGATAGCCCCCCGATCGCCCAAAACTGTGGCTCATTGCGCGATCGATAGTGAGTTTTAACTTCGTTGACCAAATCTGAGCCGATCAGGGTGGCAACTTTGCCGTTGGCTCCGTCGTAGTATTGGGGGTCCCAAAAGGGGCTGCTGCCTCGATTATCGCTGCCGTCTGGAGTGATGACGATCGAGGGAGGAAGCTTACGATCGCGATAAAGATCGTGCAGAACTGAGGTGAGGGCAGCTTTGTCTTCAAAGTCTCGCTCGGTGCCGTGCCCTCCGTGCAGCAACACAATCACGGGGTAGCGCTGATTAGGATTTTTCTCATAACCGGGCGGTAGCACGACTCCATATCGCCGTTCGGTGCCCATGGCTTCGCTATTAAACGTCCGAACTCTAAAAACAAGCCCTGTTTCTGGTTCGGCTTGAGGCGCATCGATTTGAGGAGCACCTTCTACAAAAACATACCAATAGCCTGCGGCGGCTAGAGCCGTTAGACCCAGTACACTGACGATGATCAGGTTGCGATAGAGGTTTTTAGAGCGCTTCATGCAGAAAGAGAAATAGCAGAACGATTTAACCCATTTAGGATAAACGCAGTTTGCAAAAAATCTCAATCAAGTCTTGTTATAGGGAGCTTTCTTGAGGACTGTGAAGTGCATGTGTTAAAAAGGACTACTTTGTTGCGTCACGATCGCTCGTGCTTTAGGCAATTAACTTTTCAGCCTCGGATTGTGCAAGGTCTGACCGCAAGAGCCGTGAAAGGGTTAAAGAAAGCAGACAAACAAAAAGCCTCTGGACGTCTTGCCGTGTTTCGACTCCAGAGGCTTTTTGATTCAATTTGCTCCTCACACCTCTATACTATGCAGCACACGACTGAATTTGTCTACTTATCAGTGTGACAGACGTTAAATTGGCTGAAGTTTTGATATCTATCTAGAAAATAGGTATTGCTAACATCCCACTCATCTCTTTCAGCAGACAGAGGGTGTCTTAAAGCTCAACTTCTGTGATGCTGACATCTTTTGTCTGCAACCAGAGTATGAAAGCTTTTGGACAACCGCGCTCAATTCTGATTCTCATTTCCTTGCTGTTCGTCGTTGGGCTACTCGGCTTGTTTAGAGAAATCAGTTCAGGCTACAACAATCATTTGAATGTCGGTAGTTTTTTTGTGTAGCGTATGAACCTGATCGAGCTTCCCACCCTCTACGTGTTGATCAGATTTTTCAAAAAAAGAGGAACGATCTCAAGCCATTACTCGTCTTAAAGCGCTACAATTCTCAGTCCTTTGATGATAAGAGCTTGGCTCGTTGCCCTAAAGATCTCAATGGCATAGATCAATCGCTGAGAGTTAGATGTATCTGACGTTTTACAAATTTATAGGCAGAGAACAACTCGACGATCGAAAACCAAAATCACGAATTCTGGAGTGGTAATTTTTGCCTACTGTGTTCTTATAACTTAGAGAAAATACGACTATTCATGAGCATTTTTGAGAAAACCAAACATTTGAGCAACCCGATCGTTTTAAGAGAGGTTGCAAAAGTTTTAATTTCTCATCTTCGTGAAAACTAGAAATTGGTAAGTAGGTAGCGCTCAGTCTTCAAACGCCCCTGTCTATTAGAATTTCAGTTTTGATCAAACGAAAGCTAATCTTTCTCTAATCAGATCTATAATAGTATCTCGATTATTCTACCAAGAACCAGAGATGCTGCGAAAACGTTTTTTGCTAGGGCTAGAAAACTTGTCAAGAATTACTAACAATTTAGAAAATTCTATTAGAATGAACGACCCCTATGAACCCTTTATTTGGTCACTGTAAGAAAAGCAAATCGACGAGATTTGCGAATGTAACCATAATTTACTTTCTCACCCACAAATTAAGAAATTATCATTAGAATTAAGTTGTATGATTAAAAAGTGGTTGAGCAACTTAAAAGAGTTGCTGCTCAAGTTAAGCACATCTTTACTGGCGACACATGCTGTTTATGTTAATTAAACACCAGCGTCGCATCTTACCGATAACGTAATGGATGCCCTAGTGCTTGAGCACCTTCTCCTTGATTTACCTGAATGCGAACTCACATTGCGTTTGTGAAACGTCAACCTAATCAAGAAATGCCGAAACGAAGCGGTTTTCTTGAAGACTCCGGTCGTTTAGATACTTCACAAACATAGCTAAATAGTCATGCTCTGTGATTTCGCTCCAATTTTTCACCCCCAGGGTAATTTAACCCTTTTGAAAGACGGCAAATATAGGGGCAACTGCTAGCGTTAGGGTGCAACATTCTACTAGTCTGACTGTTCCCTTCTTCAAGCCATCAGAGCAACGTTGTTTTGTCACACGACTGGATTGAGACAGATGAAATTTGAGGATATCTATCAATTCTTTAAAGACCCACCACCTTTTTATCTCAACAAAGAGTTGGCGGTGTGCTACGTTCTCGCAGTTCTCTTGCGGGGCGACTCTTACGGAACCGAGCTGATCCAGTTATTGGAATCAGAACACCCTCTCTATCGTCTTTCAGATACGGTGCTTTATAGCGCCCTTAAGTTTCTTGAAGACGAAGAGATGGTAACAGGCTACTGGAAAAAAGTAGAGGGCAGAGGTCGTCCTCGTCGGATGTATCAGATTCGGCCTGAGGCAATGCCTCAAGCGCAAGATCTGGCAAAGCTCTGGCAAGATTATGCTGTTAAGCGTGATCACCATAACCGAGTGCCTCAAGCTAGTGGCTCAGAGCGATAAGTTATCCAGGTTCTAAAAGTTATCCATTGTTGACTAGACTGAAGTAGACAGGACGCTTTTACAACCTGGCTGATTTAATGAGTACCTCTGTCATTCCGTCTACTTTTTTTCTGACTATCTTGATGACGATCGGACTAGTCTTTTTTATCCGTGCGTCGGTCAAAGATCGAACTCAGGTGATCAGGTTAGCTTCTGACCAATCGGAAACGTCTTTGCTGACCCAGTTGCAGCAATATTTTGACCAGCGTGCCTACCGCGTTGTGTCGCTAGATGCTGCAAAGAACGAGGTCATCTTTGAGGGGACGGTTCGCCCTAGCCTATTTTTGGCAGGCTTCTTAATCCTGCTCGCAGCGACGGGGGCTTTGTGTCTCGTCTTAATGCTGTCTTACCTGTTTCCAGATCAGTCGAAACTTTGGCTGAGTTTATTGCTCCTGTCTCCGTTGGCAGGAGTATTTTATTGGCGCGGTGCGGGGCGATCGGAGCAAGTCTCACTCAAGATTGAGTCGGTGCCTGATGCAGCGACCAAGAGCTTAATTACTGTCAAAGCGCACCGTGACGAATTAGCAGAGCTACAGCGCCTTCTAGGATTAAAGACGGCTACCTAAAAGCCTCCCAAAAAAGTCCCCTCAAGGTTCTCAACTTGAGGGGACTTTTTGATCAGATAGTGTCAAACCAAGCAAACGAAATACTTCTAGCTCAAGACAGATTTGAACGATCGTCGTCAGACTTTACAATTGTCCCAGGCTACGTCATCTCTGCTTGATGAATCAAACGTTCACTGACCTCGCTTAACGCTTTTATCGTTTCACTAACGCTTAACTGATAAAAACAACAGTCAGGCTAAACGAGGGGTGTGTGGAGTGTTCTAATCTCTAATGACTCTTTGCAGAAGCCCCAATGGGTTCTAGCTCGTCGTCATTGGTCTTTAAACTGGGGAACAGAAAATGGTTTTCTTCGACATATTGCGCCCCGAAGAGACCCTTCTCAGCCCAGAAATACCGATCTGTGGTATGCTCGTTTCTCTTAACCAGCAATAGCGCAGGAGGAAGAATGCCTTCGGAATGGATGAACTTTCGAGCTGCCGTGACCGGTTTGTCTTCGCCACACTCGATGCTGTATTGAGGCACATGTTCTAAGATTCTGCGCCCCTCTTGCCGCCGCCGACTTTTACGCTTACGTCTCCTTGCCAAACCCCTTACCTCCTTAATCCTAACTGTCAAGTTGTAGTGATCGTTACAAAAGCCGTCGCAAGTATAGCGGCTCTGGCTCTAGATATCAACTTCCCTTAACGCAACGATACAAAATTTCAATTTTCTGGCTTTTCGTCGTCAAGAACACGAGCTGAATGTCGCAGCCTGGCACTTGTTAACCTTAAACTGATCGGCTGTAACTGCATGTAGGGGCGCTGTTGAACCACAGACTAATAGTTCTGAACTGGAAATTGGTTTGACCTTAAGCCAGCAAAATCGGCAGTTCAGTGTTTAATGTCTAGTGTTCTATGAGCGTGGAGTGATGCCGCTACTACTAACTTACGAGGGTTCAATGCTTAAGTCAATCTTAATTTAAGCCGAGGTATCTGAGGGCATGTTGATGCCGACTAGTTCAGAATTTGTAGAGTTGTGTCGATCGCAGGTCGCTCTACTGACTCAAGTGTTAGGAGCTTCACTCAGCGCGGTCTATTTAACCGAAGAATTGGTCGAGGGAGCAGAGGCTCAGATCGTGCCAATAGCGACCTACCCTGAATCGGTGGCATTAGAAAAATCGAGCCGCTTTGTGTTACCTCCAGGAAGTGACGTGGCTGCTGCAAATTCTCGACAGATTTCTGCGGGTGTTCGCGTCGATGAACCCTTGTCTACTGATTCTGACGAGCCAATCGATGCTTCTGCCGTGTCTCAACGTCTCAAGGGTGGCCTGGTCGAGCAACGGCAGGTTGTGTTGCCACTCGTTCATGAAGGGATGGTTTTGGGTTTGTTAGTGACTGAACGCAGCGATCGTCCGTGGACTACCTGGGAGCGCAGCCAGATTGAGCGAGTTGCTGCCACGATCGCCTTGGCGTGCGTGATGGATCAACGCGCTCAGTGGCTAGATCAAACCCGCCACGAGCAGAGACTTTTGCAAAACGAGCAGCATGATGTTTTAGATAATTTGCTGCATCAGTTCAAAAATCCGCTCACGGCCCTTCGCACGTTTGGCAAACTTTTATTGAGACGATTGCGACCAGAAGACTCAAACCGGGAAGTCGCAACGAGCATTGTACGAGAAAGCGATCGCCTCCAAGACCTATTGCAGCAGTTTGATCGGGCGATCGATTTAGAGGATGTAGACCTGATCTCAGTGGAAATAGATCAGGAGTCACAATCAGCGAAAAGTAGACCGATTCCTTTACTTCCGGCAGGGGTTTTAACGGGTTCAAGTCTGACCTTAGAAGCCTGTTCAGTCACTGATATCTTGCAGCCGCTGTTGAGTTCTGCCGAGGCGATCGCGCAAGAAGAAGAGCTTTCGATTCGAGCGTTGATTCCAACTAATTTGCCGCTTGTGTGGGCAAACTGTGGAGCATTGCGCGAGGTCTTGAGCAACTTGATTGACAACGCGCTCAAATACACTTCACCCGGCGGACAAGTCCATATTCGAGTCAATGCTCTAGACGATCGTGTCATCCTGCGCGTGACCAACACAGGGCAAGGAATTCCACCACAAGATTTGCTCCACTTGTTCGAGCGGCACTATCGAGGCATGCAGGCAATGACTGAGATTCCGGGGACGGGATTGGGGTTAGCGATCGCGCGTCGCTTAGTCGAGCAAATGCACGGCGAAATTGAAGTCTTTAGCCCCATGCAAAATGACGGCTGGATCTCAGAAGATTCTGACCAGCCGCCAAAAGAGCCAGGAGCCACATTTGTGGTGAAGCTAGCGGTTGCAGAAGTGAGGGATGAAACAGCACAAGACGCTTAAAGTTCAATCCCCCATCTTTCTGCCTACTTATTGGGATTGGGGCAAGACCAGATCGGCATTTAGCCGCAGATTGAGGTCAGAATTGGGCTGGATAGAAATCAGATCCACGCGATCGCCGCCAAAGATCAGACCCGCCAACGCACCTGCACCCGTGCCAATCAAGACTTCCCCAGCTTTGATGTTGCGATCGCCCGTCACCGCAGAGATGCCCGCCGCCGCCGCAGAACCCAACGCGGCACCTTTGAGAATCGTGCCAGTGTTGGAACCGCGACGAATGGTTTCGGTTGTGGTAATTGGGTTAGAGGTGGCATCGATCGGGATCGGTTGCCCATTGACTACGGTCAATTGGGTGGCAACAAACTGTGCCTGATTTTGAGACACCACCAGTTGACCCGCCACCTGGCTTCCCGCCGGAATCAACACTGCTCCGGTAGAGGTGACGATGTTTTGAGCGACTTCAAGCGTGATTGGGGTCGGGTTTGGCTCATTCTTGGCTAACAAAATCCTGTCTGCTTTTGTATAGCGCACAGAAAGTGAGGTTCCAGCAGGAATTCTCACTTGTCCTTGAGGAGGCGTGACCGCTTGACCCACAATGAAGGGAGACTGAATTGCGGCAACCTGTCCACTGCTGACCAATGCCTGAAAGATAAAGGCAGCCGTTTCGGCGCGGGTTTCAACCTGATTGGGGCTGAGCAACTGCACATCAGGATAGTTGACGACCAGGCGGCGCTCGGTAGCAGCAGCGATACTGCCTCGTGCATAGCCTGGAATGTCAGCCGCATCCCGGAAGACTTGCAGCGTTGTTTCAACCGGATTAGTGCTAGTGTATTGTAGCCCGTTGGTCAGAGAAACCAGCGCTTGAGCGCGAGGGATGTTTTGGTTAGGTTGGAAAGCCCCACCGGGATAGCCTGCTAAAAACCCAGTTGTGTAAGCAAATTGAATGGCATCATAGGCCCAATAATCGGTAGGAACATCGGTGAAGTTGATCGCACTGCGAATTTTCGGAGCGTTGGGAAATGCTTGCCGAATCATGGCAGCAAATTGAGCCCGAGTTACGGGGTCGGTCGGGCGAAATGAGCCATCGGGGAATCCTTTAATGATGTTCCGAGAGGCAAGTTCTTGAATGAAGGCACTCGCCCAATAGTTTGAAGGGACATCAGCGAAGGTTGTCTGAGCAAAAGCAGGCGCAGAAAAGACGATCGGAGCCGTTGCAGATGCCGTGATGCCCAGGGTGAGTAACAGAGCCGTTCCAGACTTAAAAGCGATAGACATAGGAGTCGTTCCCAATGGATTGCGTTAATTTTTAGTTTTGATCAAGTAGACAGTGAACGGGTTGAGAAATCTTGTCATCTGACCACAGAGAGATTTCTAATCTTCCTCAAAACATTGTTGTAGGTTCTAGACTTCTAACTCCCATTCTGTCTGCCTTTATGTATCTCAAGACCGTAGCTGAAAGACAGATGTTTCCAGCACTATGACACTTCGATAAGTGGTTATAAATCAGCTTATTTATAATGCATCAAATTAACTCAAATGAGGCTTATTTTTGAATCGCAAAATATTTTTGTTCAGCCGATCGTCCATCTAGCAACGAGACAGCATTTTGGTTTACGCTGCCAAGAGCAGAGGAAGGGTAAATCATGAGCGATGAACGACTGCCGCCTTATAAAGCAAAACAGGTGAGAGAGGCAGGACGGCAGTATTATGTCACCGATCGCGGCGATCGGGTTCCTAGTGTGACGGCGATTCTCAACGCCACCAAACCGCCAGAGCAAAGAAAGGCGCTATTTGACTGGCAGCAGCGAGTTGGCACCGAGGAAGCGTCTCAAATCACTCGTGCAGCCAGTCGGCGCGGCACCGGAACTCACCGCCACGTGCAGCGCTATCTAGAGGGTGAAAAGACTCCCTGTCCTGAAGCTGTGCGTCCCTATTGGGAGAGTATGGCTCCGATCGTCAGCGCGATCGAGCAAGTTCGCTTGGTCGAAGGGACGATATTTCATGACGAACTTCGTTATGGCGGCGTAGTCGATTGTGTCGCCAGCTTTGAAGGAACGCCCTGCATTTGTGAGTGGAAGACCTCGGATAAGCCTAAACAAACGATCGATCGTTTATACGATTACCCGTTGCAGTTGGCGGCCTATTGTGGGGCGGTCAATCAGCTTTATCAAGACTACGAGCTAAATTTGCGCCATGCGCTGTTGGTGGTAGCAATTCCAGACAGACCCGCCGAGGTGTTTTGGTTTGAGCCAGACGCAATGGCAGACTATTGGGAGCAGTGGGAGGAACGCGTCGATCGATTTTGGCGCAGGTTGGGATATTTTCGATGAGCGGGTCGTGAATTAACGTGAATTCGACGGCTTCGTTACAGTTTGTCGCGCCCCCTAAATCCCCCAAGTTTGGGGACTTCAAGCCAAAATTTCCAGTTCAAAGTCCCCCAGAATGGGGGATTTAGGGGGCAGAAGCCGCTGACAACGCAGCGAAAAAACTCGTCGAACTGACGTTGAATTAAATTATGTCGCTACCTGCAACGCCAATGGGCACGACATTGCCATGCCCGTACGCAAATTCATAATCCTTGGCGAATGCTATCCGCTTCTTTTAGACTCACACGATTTTTCTTGAGTACAATTCGCCGTGCAGTTGACTAGGTGAAAACGCGCCATGCTCGGTCACGATCGCCGCAATCAAATCTGCTGGGGTGACATCAAAAGCGGGATTGTAATAGTCAATTCCTGGCGGACAAAGTATCGTTTCACCCACCTGGTAGATTTCAGCCGGATCGCGTTCTTCGATCGGAATCTGACTGCCATCTCGAATTTCAAAGTCAATAGTCGAGAGCGGTGCCGCTACAAAAAACGGAATGTTGTGCGCTTTAGCAATCAGCGCCACACTATAAGTCCCAATTTTATTGGCGGTGTCACCATTAGCGGCGATGCGATCGGCTCCGACAACCACCGCATCAATCATGCCTTGCTGCATGCAGTGCGCTGCCATGTTATCGGTAATTACGGTCACGGGGATGCCCTCTTGCACACATTCCCAAGCGGTTAACTTTGCGCCTTGCAGCCGAGGTCGCGTCTCATCGGCGTAAACCCGTTCGAGTCGATCGGCTTGCCACGTCGATCGCACGACTCCCAAAGCCGTGCCATAGCCAGCCGTTGCCAGCGCCCCGGCGTTGCAGTGGGTCAAAAGCCGCAGCTTTTCAGGGGCGGACGGCAGCGCAGATAACCCATGATCGCCGATCGCCTGACAGGTTTGAATATCTTCGGCATTGATCGCCTTTGCCGCTTTTAGCAAGGCTTGTTTCAAATAATCCACGCTGCCGAGGGTTTGGCGAGCTGTTTTAAGCATCCGCTCGATCGCCCAAAACAAGTTCACCGCTGTAGGGCGAGTGGCGCGTAGTGTTTTGGCAACGTCTTCGAGTTGGGTGAGAAAGCGATCGCGATCGTGGGTTTCAATTTCTCGTGCGCCGAGATACATCCCATAGGCAGCGGCAACCCCGATCGCCGGAGCGCCCCGCACAATCATAGTTTTGATCGCTTGTGCCATATCTTCACAGCGATGAATATCGACCAGCGCATATTCGCTAGGGAGACGGGTTTGATCGATGAGCAAGACACGATCGTCTTGCCAAATAACGGGATAGACCTGGTTTTGAAGAGACATAAAAGCGAGGGGTTGGTTTACGACGGGTCTGCGAAGGTTTGCAATAACCAACGATTAATTGTGCCATCATCTTCAGTCCGACTGCGCTGTAATGCCTCTTCGACTAGCGAAATCTTTAATCTGGGCAAGACCAGCGATTCTTGAATTCGACCGCTGTATCCCTGATTGACCTCAAAGGCAAACACTTCGCTCGTTTCAACCTTCACGACCCAATATTCTTGAACTCCAAGCTGCTCATAGAGTAGGCGCTTATCTCCTAAATCATCTTTAAAGGATGAGGCTCCAATCTCAATGACCAAATTTGGCGCACCAAACTCATCTATATTGACAGGAGAATTGTTATGTGGAAGCCGTCCAAAATTTGTCCCAACATAAAACGCGATATCAGGTTGACAGCCTCTGACTCCCGTTTTCCAAAAACTTGCATTGGTTAATCCTTTAGTCCGAAAATTCCTAAGGGCTGCAAAGATAGCGACGACGTTAGAAATCACCGTATTGTCCTGACCGTGTGCCGATCCGAGGGCTGCCATTTCGATTCTTAAGTGTCCACGATCGTAATAAAACCGCCCTTTTTCATAAACCGGATCATCCGCTAAGGCAGCAAAAGTTTCCCAGCTAGCTTTTATCCAGGTGTCGGTTTCGATCGTGGGAATCGTCGAGGCAATTTGATTCATGCTCTTTGCTCTGCTGTCCCGGTTTAAGCTTAACGGCTCAATCAATCAAGGGCTGACTCAAGCTCACAAAGCCCGATTACCAGCCCTTAAAAACGACGATCGCTTACACACTCACCACCGACGGCTGACGGCTAAACAATTTGAGAATCTGCTCTGCCATCTGCGGCGGAGTCAACCCTAAAGCTGCCTTTGACTCGTCGGGCGTGGCATGGTCAACCAGAATATCAGGAACGCCAATCCGCTTCACGGGAACGGTGATATCAGCATCCATCAACGCTTCGACCACAGCAGAGCCAAAACCACCGGGCAAACAGCCTTCTTCAAGCGTCACCACTCGACCGATTTTTTCAGCCAATGGCAAAATCAATTCAGTATCCAGAGGTTTAGCAAATCGGGCATTGATCACAGTCGCTTCGATGCCGTGTTCGCTCAAGATTTCGGCAACCTGCATTGAGGGATAAACCATTGAGCCATAGCCGAGTAGTAGGAGATCATCGCCTTGACGGAGAATTTCACCTTTGCCGATCGGCAGTTCTTCCCAGCCTTCTTCCATCAAAGGCACGCCATAGCCGTTGCCTCTGGGATAACGCATCGCGATCGGGCCACTCGTATGATTGATTCCCGTGACGATCATGCGCTGCAATTCGGCTTCGTCTTTAGGAGCCATCAGCACCATATTAGGAATTAGGCGCAGATAGGCAATGTCATACATTCCCTGGTGAGTGGGCCCGTCTGATCCAACGATTCCGGCGCGATCGAGGCAGAAAAACACAGGCAAATTTTGAATGCAAACATCATGAATAATTTGATCAAATGCCCGTTGCAAAAAGGTCGAATAAATTGTGGCGACAGGACGCATTCCTTCACAGGCAAGTCCGGCAGCGAGGGTGATGGCATGTTGTTCAGCGATCCCCACATCGACATATTGCTTGGGCACTCGTTTTTGAAAGATGTCTAATCCCGTCCCGGTTGCCATTGCAGCAGTGATGCCGATGACTCTTGGATCGTTTTCAGCGATCGTGCTTAACGTTTCACCAAACACCTTTGAGTAGCTAGGAGGCTTGGGTTTGCTGGAGGGGTTTACCTTGCCTGTCGCCAAGTTAAAGGGCGTTTGCGCGTGATAGCCGACCTGATCGTTTTCAGCGATCGCATATCCTTTTCCTTTCACCGTCGCCACATGCACCAAAACTGGACCCGGATGCTGGTGTGCCTGTTTGAAGGTGGCAATCAATTCTTCGAGATTATGACCATCGATCGGCCCCATATAAGTGAAGCCCAATTCCTCAAACACCGCCCCTACTTTAGGAACTGCCAAACGCTTCATGCCTTCTTTAAGCCGCGATAGTTCGGGCGAGAAGGGCATATTTTTGAACTGCTCTTCTAAGTTGTCAGTGAGGAACTGAACGGGCGGACTGAGGCGCATTTTGTTGAGATAGCGAGGAATCGCGCCAACATTGGGCGAAATGGACATCTCGTTATCGTTGAGTACCACAAGCAGATTAGTTTTAGGCAAATGACCTGCGTGGTTAATCGCTTCGAGCGCCATGCCCCCGGTAAGTGCCCCGTCGCCAATGACTGAGACAACCTTGAAGTTTTCGCCCTTAGCATCGCGTGCCAGAGCCATTCCTAAACCTGCCGAGATGCTGGTGGAGGCATGACCTGCCCCAAAATGGTCAAACTTACTTTCACCGCGTTTGAGATAGCCCGCTATGCCATCTTTTTGACGTAGCGTGTCAAAGTTGGCATAGCGCCCTGTGACTAGCTTGTGGGGGTAGGCTTGGTGTCCTACGTCCCAAATTACTTTGTCGCGATCGAGATCGAGAGTTTGATAAAGTGCCAGGGTTAGCTCGACGACCCCTAATCCAGGGCCGAGGTGTCCTCCAATGGTTGCGACCGTTTGCAGATGCTTTTCACGAATCTGACGAGCAATTTGCTGAAGCTGATAGATCGACAGACCATGCAACTGGTTTGGGTGAGTCAATTCACTCAGATGCATACCGGGAATATCCTTGGAATGTATGTGATCAGTAGTTTTATCTACCCTTTATCACTGTAATTCATTAGGGGAAATGATTTTGAGCGCGGTACGCAATTTGAAACGGTTTCGTTGCCCGCTCACAACCACGATTCACCGTAGACGGAATTTCGTTACGACTGCGATTCCCAGCGAAATTGTTTGGGACTACTCTGATTTCTTATGGTTTAAGCGAGTGGCGAGAATCGAACTCGCATCATTAGCTTGGAAGGCTAAGGTTTTACCACTAAACTACACTCGCGCGTCTAATCGGCTTGACTTGACTCAAGCGTTTTTAACAATAGCATAGTCTTCACACAGTTCGCTCACAAATTTTTAGAAGTCGCGATCGACTCACTTTAAGGAGTTAAGCCGCACAGAAACATTTAGAAGAGACTCTACAGGCTGTCCAGCTAAAGTGGCAGGTTCAAACGTCCATTGATCTTGAATCAGGTCACTCACAAACTTGTCATACTCCTGTGAACGACTGGGGTCTACCACGCTAGTCACCTTAGGTTTTCCCGTGCGATCAACCAACACGATTAAGCGAATTGTTTGACCCAGATTTAGCTCAACTTCAGGCGGGTAATTTAGAGTCAAAAATAGTCTACTCGACTCGATCGGGCGGGCAATTTTATCAGGAATCGTTCCTCCACCATTATTCTTCCCATCTTGAAGACTATTCCCGTCTTGAATGTCCAGCAAATCTGCCTTAACTCCGGTTCCCCCACGAGGAATTGCGTTTTCAACGTTAGGCAACCCTGCGTTCGTTCGCTTCGATTCGTCTAAGCCCTGCGTAGGTTCACCCGGAACTCGACCAATCTCTGGATCGGGTAAAGGAATTCCACTGGGAGAGGGCGCAGGCACCGGAGTAGGTTCGGCGGGAGTTTCAGCAGGAGCGGCAGTCGCATCAGGTGCAGGAGCGGGTTGAAACGGCGGTTGCGGAGAGGGAGTGATCGGGGTTGAGAGATCTGGTTGCGTCGTTAATTTAGGAGAGGGTGTGACCGGAGATGGAATAACTCGCGATCGAGTCGGGGCTGATTTGGGGATCGATCGAGTCGGGGTCACTGGCACAGGAGAGGGCTTGATGACTTGCTGAACCGCAGATGGCTGATCGGGCACAGGTGGGGGAACTGAAGAATCAGCGTTAGGCAACCGAGTCGCGGTCTGGGGAGCGACAGAAGATTTAGCAACTTTGGGTGTGGTCGATCGAGCCACTTTGCTAGAAGACTTTGGAGACAGATCAATTAGCTCGATCGGGGCAGCCACCCGCGCAGGTTTTTGACTAGAGACGCGAAACAAAAACAAGCGCCCTGACAGCAGCAGCAACAAATGCACAATCAGTGAGCCTGCCAATACGGCAATCCACAGGCTAGGGGGGTCACTGTGCCGTCGATCGTGCCCAGACCGCAGATCAGTCGCTGGGTTCATCAGTCGCCATCCTAGAAACTTAGCGTCACCCTCATCTTAGTCAGTGGGTAGCGTTTCGGAAGCGTCGTAACCATTTCAGAAACAGGTTTCAGGTTTCGACTTACGGAAGCCTGCACGGTACATCTAGATAAGGATTGACTGAAAACGTTAAGACCGTCTCATCGATACCTTTGAGTTCTAGAGGGCTGACTTTGGTAATTGCGCTTTCGTCGAGATAGTCGGCGACCGCAGCAGACACGAGAATGCAGTTTGGCTCGGCGGCTTCTTGGATGCGAGAAGCAATATTCACACTGGGGCCGATCGCCGTATAGTCGGCTCGTTCTTCGCCGCCAAACATGCCGACGACTGCCGTACCTTGATGGATGCCGCAGCGAAACTGCACTCGACTAATGCCTTGAGCCTGCCAGCGATCGTTGAGTTCATCTAGCGAGCGATACATCTGACGGGCTGCGGCGATCGCACGTCTGACTTGCTCGTTGGGAGTCAGTTCTTCGGGTGCGCCAAAGATTGCCAAAATCGCATCGCCCATAAATTTATCAACGGTGCCGCCATTCTCAAACACGGCACGGGTCATGCTGGCGAGATATTCGTTAAGCAACTCAGCAACACGACGCGATCGTAAGGTGTTAGAAAGTTGAGTGAAGCCAACAATATCGCTGAATAAAACCGTGATCATCCGAGGTTCTGGGCGTAGATCTAGCAGGAGTTCACCCTTGGCGGCTCGTTGCACCAAAGCGGGAGGCAAAAATCGCTTCAGCACCGACTCGGTTAAATAAGTGTTGAGTTGCGCCACTCGCTGCTCGTTGGCTTTGAGCGCCAGCAGATTCCGAACTTCTGCCAAAAGCTCCCGATCGTTAAATGGCTTTGATAAGTAGGCATCTGCGCCCAGCTCCGCCCCTTCGATGCGGGTGTCTTCATCGGCTTTGGCAGTCAACAACACGATCGGAGTGCCTTTGAGAGCGTCGTCTTGGCGAATCATTCGGATCAGGTCGAGTCCTGAGACGATCGGCATCATCAAATCAGTCACAATCAGATGAGGACGACGAGTTTGCGCCTCTTGGAATCCTTCAGCACCGTTGCGGGCAGTCCAGACTTGATAGCCCTGTTTTCGCAAAATGCCTGAGACATACGATCGCAGGTCGGGGTTATCATCTACAACGAGAATCTGAGATGCGTCAGACGCTTGAATTTTGAATTTTGAATTTTGAATCGAGTCTTCTAATTCAGAATTCAACAGTGAGGATTCAGAATTGTTCTGAAGTTCTATCTCTAGATCGGCTAACTCTACTGCCGCGCGGCTCGATTGCAGTTCTGCCTGATCTTCAGTCACGTGTTCTGGCGCTAGATGGGCGCTACCAGTTTGCAGCCAGATGCTAAACGTCGTGCCTGCTCCGTAAACAGATTCGACGGTGATCTGTCCTTTGTGCAGTTCGACGAGTTCTTTGACGAGGGCAAGTCCTAACCCGGTGCCTTCATAGCTGCGATTAGCAGAGCCTTCTGCTTGTCTAAACCGCTCAAATAAGTAGGGAATTTGATCGGGAAGAATGCCGATCCCCGTATCAATCACTTGCAGCAGACAATGTTCACCTTCTGACCGCGCCACGATCGTGATTTGCTTACCTGCTGGCGTAAACTTCATCGCGTTAGACAACAGGTTATAGAGAACTTTGTCAAATTTCTCCAAATCCAGATAAGTCGAGGGACACGGACTCAGTTGAGTCAGCAAAGTCAGCCCCTTTTTCTCGCAGTAGGGACGGAACGAATCGACTACCTGGCTAACAACTGCTTCGAGGTCACACGGGCGGAAACTGGGCTGCATACGTCCAGCATCGAGCCGTTGCAGGTCGAGAAGCTGATTGACCAACCGCAGCAACCGCCGAGAATTTCGCAGCGCGATCGCGGCTTCGTCGTAGGTCAGCCCCTCTTGTTGAGCCGTTGCCGACTCTAACGGGCCCACCATCAGCGTTAAAGGTGTTCTAAACTCGTGGGAGATATTTTGGAAAAACTCAGTCTTTTGGCGATCGAGTTCAAGCAATTGTTCGGCTTGTTGACGAGTTTTTTGATAGAGACGAGATTGTTGAACGGCGATCGCTGCCTGTGCTGCCACCGACTGCGCGAGTTGAATCTCCGAAGTTTTCCAGAGACGAGTGTGTTGATTTTGCCGTAGAGAAATGCTGCCGATGATTTTGCCATCTGAGATCAGGGGCACCACCAGCAGGGCGCGAGCAGGCGTGTGAACCATCTCTCCAACGTGCATTTCTGGGTGTTGAGACAAGTCTTCGAGCACAACGGGCTGCTGAGAAACCAACAACTGCTTGAGAACCGGGTTGCCCTTGATCGGGGTTTCCGAGCGGGGAAGCGATCGCTCTAATGACAATTTGCTGATTTCTGGTGCGATCGCGTTGCCGGGCTGCCAGTTAGGATCGTGTAAACCCACCAGTTGCACAAATTCGTCGTTTTCTGTCCAGAGTGACAGCGCGCAGCCATCGACCTGGAGGGCTTGCCCCAACTGCTGAGTGATGGCGGCAAAAATTTCTTGAGGGTCGAGGCTCGATCGAATCGCGGTGGTGATAGTGTTAATCAACGCTTCTCGTTTTGCCAGGGCGCGAACTTGTTCATAGGCATACGCTTGGGAAAGTGCCAGCGCTGCCTGATCTGCCACCATGCTGATCAGTTCGACTTCATCTTGCTGCCACTGACGAAACTCACCGCACTGGTGCAGCGCCAGTACCGCCATTAATTCTTGTTGACAAATGAGCGGCACAATTAGACTCGATCGAATATCGGCCGCTTGATAAGCCTGTTGACGCTGCGAGCTTTGAGACTGAATCAGATCATCGATCGTCGCATCCTGAATCACTTCAACTTGATGAGTTTTCCAGATGGTTTGAAAGAGCGGGTCTTGATTGAATTCAGCCGTCTGGGGCGCTTGCCAATAAACAAATCCTTCATTGTCTGATTGCCCCTCTTGAAATGGGCGCAGAATAGCGCAACTCACCTCAAACATGCTGCCGACGGTTTCGACGATCGTTTGCAGAATTTGCCGATAGCTCAGGGCACTGCGAATCGTGTTGGTGACCGCGTTGAGCAGCAACTCGCGGCGTAAGGTGCGGCGCAACTCTTGAGTTCTCGCTTTGAGTACGTTGTGGGTGTCGGCTGCCTGACGAACCACTCGCTTTAGCTCTTCGTCATCCCATGGTTTTGTGACATATTTAAAGACTTTGCCCGCGTTGATGGCTTCGACCAGATCTTCAACGTCGGTATAGCCCGTGAGAATGATCCGAATAATATCGGGATATTGGGTTGCCGTCAGACTGAGAAACTCGGTGCCGCTCATCATTGGCATGCGCTGGTCGGAGATGATCACCGCCACATCGCCTTCTTTTGAGAGAATTTCTAGCGCTGCCGGGCCGTTTTCTGCCCGCAAAACGTTAAACTCGCGATGAAAAGTGCGGTAGAGCAGGTCTAAATTATCAGGCTCGTCATCGACAACCAGAAGTTTTTGCTTGTTCACGTCACGAGATTTCATGCATCACGCTCCTGCGGCATGGAAAGACTCGCGATCGCAGCCACCTCACCCCAGACATAAATAGAGCGCTGCGTCGCGATGCAATAAGTTGTGGAATTCTGAATTGCCAACATAGTGATTAGTCTGCCCATGATCAGCTTGGCGATCACTGATAACAGCAACAGCCGAAGATTTGTCTGCACCCATCTCAATTTAAGATTTGAAGCGATCCTTCGGAGTTTCGCGAAGCCGATCACCCACTCGTCTATCGACGCTAGAGCCATTGTTACCAGATTCAAGATGATCCACCAAGCACGTCTTTACTAAAATTGCCCCTGACTGAAGGGGTTCTAACACTAATCTACAAAAGTTTGTGATCTCGATCGCACAAATGACCCACTCAGATCACCTCAAACGCGCAACCTACTGAAACTTTTTCTTTCCTTCAGGGTCGTTGTAGGAAAGACATAAGATTGCAACTCCGAATAGAGGAGTCTAGCGCTAAAATTTGAGCGGTAGAGATCTTCAACCTGTCTGCCCGACGAATGCCATGAATCAGCCGATCGCTTCTGAGTCTGCCCTATCTGCGTTTTTGCACAACCTGCCGGATACTTTGCGTCAGCCATTTTCGCTGGCGGTGATTGGCTCGGTGGGTGCCCATTTATTTTTCTTTTTGTGGCTGCCTCTGTTCACCACCGAGGAGGCAAAACCCGATAATCAACGAGTCGTGCGTTTACTCAATTCATCAAATTCACCGCCTCAATCTCAGGTTGCCACCTCTCAACTAGGGTTGCCGCCAATTCCTAAAACACCAACCAGCACTGTAAAGATTCCGTTAGGGCAACTCACCCCGCCGATTCCTCCAGACTCGTCGCTCTATAAGTTTCAAGATCCGATCGGGCCTTTCACTAGCCCGATCGTGCCGCCTGCGCCGCCTGTGTTCCGGTTTCCTCAACCCACAAATCTCTTTTCGCCTCCTCCAATTCCCCAGAATTTTAATCGCATTCCAAATTCACCACGTTCGCCAAGTTCAGTGCTTGGACCAATTCCTATACAAAACAGCCCAACCCAAAACGCGACTACAACACCTCCGCCACCCTTGAATATAAATGGGCAGACGGATAGAAACGTTCGGCCACTTACCCCAGGAGTTACTGTAAATTCCCCAACTCAGCCCACCAATCCAGCAACTCCGCAAAACCAAACTGCTGCGCCCACTGCTACAGTGCGTCCAGAATTGCTGGCAGAAAATCAGCGGCTGCGAGACAAATTCACGTTTAAGTCTCCGGGTGCAACTCCGAACGAAGTCGATTCCAAGAATCTTGACAACTATATCAGTTGGTATAAGGCAAACGTGACCGATCGAGGAATTCAAGAAAGTCCGGTTGAGAAAAGGATTGTAGTTGCTGACATTCCTTATAATTCGTCATTTAACTTAACTGAGAAGGTTGAGCCAGCTTACATTCACGTTTTGGTGGCTCCAGATGGCAACATAGTCACCCGCGAACTGGCAGTCACCGGGCGCACAGGTTATGGAATATTAGATGATCTCGCGGTCAGAGAGGTATTTCAACGAGTCACGAGCGCTCAAAAAGAAGGCACATTAAAGCCGACTGGCGACGACAAAGACAAATACGTTATCTATATATATAAAGTGACTTTTAAGATCGATCGGGCAGCGTGATTTTAAGTTCTCTGGGTTTGTCTACTTAGACGCGATCGCCAATCTTTTAGCCAGGAGTTAGACATTCTAGCTCCTGATTTTTTTAAACGTGCCACGGCAGAAAAAATTTGGGCACCCTGAAGCTTTGCAGATGGGGTGTAAAAGTGAATCTGACCAGCGGCATGATTTTAGGTTTGGCTTATATTTTGGGGTTGCTCTCGACCGGAGTTGCTTGGGGCGGAATCATCGTTTTGGGGCTGGGATGTGGGGCAGCGATCGCGCTTCCTAAACTCTGGAAAGGTCAGTTTAGCTCCAGAATTTGGATCGCGGCAGGAGTCGTGGGTTTAGTCGCTAGTTTGTATTTTCAAATTCGAGTGCCGCAACCCGGAGTGACTGATATCAGCCGACTATTGGCGATCGAAAATGGTGCCAATCAGCAGCAAGTCACCGTTTCTGGACAAGTGATGGAACTGCCCCGGCTCAACCGCAGTGGAAAATCGCAACTCTGGCTAGCGGTCAGTCGTGTGGATGGAGCCACTCAATCTGAAACCCTAAAGCCCGACCAAGTGCGCGGAAAGCTATACGTGACGGTGCCCTTGCTGCAAGCAACTGGTATCACTCCGGGGCAGGAAATCGCGATCGCAGGCGTTCTCTACAGACCTAAACCTGCAACGAATCCGGGTGGGTTTAACTTTCAGGAATATTTGGCGCAAGACGGCTGTTTTGCAGGATTGCGAGGAAAAACGATCGAGCTATTGCATCCCAGCGATCGGACATGGGGCTGGTGGATGATTCGACAAAAAATTATTCGATCGCAGATTGACTGGCTCGGCAGCCCAGAAGGACAACTCGTTAGCTCAATGGTGTTAGGAAGTCGAGTCGTCGATTTGCCCTTTGATATTAAAGATCAATTTACCAGAATTGGATTATCTCATGCCTTAGCTGCGTCGGGTTTTCAAGTATCGCTAATTTTGAGTGTTGTATTAGCGTTAATGAAGCGATTCTCAACTCGATCGCAGGCTATGGCTGGAGCGGCGGCAATTTTGATATTTTTAGGATTAACGGGGCTAGAGCCATCCGTTTTGAGAGCGGTGATTATGGGCATGGGCTTGTTAGTTGGGCTATTGATGAAGCGCAACGTCAAACCATTAGGAGGATTGTTACTTGCTGCAATCATGCTTCTAATCGTCAATCCGATATGGATTTGGGATTTGGGATTTCAACTAAGTTTTTTGGCGACAATGGGGTTACAAATTACCGCTCCGACTTTAGTGAAATGGCTAGACTGGTTGCCCAATATTTTTGCTCCTATGGTTGCGGTTCCGATCGCAGCCTATATTTGGACGTTACCACTTCAGTTATATGCGTTTGGAGTTCTCTCTCCTTACAGCATTCCGGTTAACGTTATCGTGACTCCTTTAATCTCTATCATCAGCATTGGTGGAGTGATTAGCGCTTTTCTGGCTTTGATATTTCCGATCGCAGGTAGCGCTTCTGCCTGGTTGCTGCATTATCCAACCTATGGCTTGCTGGCAATCATTGATTTGTTTTGCAATCTGCCCGGAAACTCGATCGCAGTTGGCACAATTTCAGCATTCTCTACGGTGATTTTATATGCGTTGATCTGCTTGCCCTGGCTGCGACCCAAAGTGCAACCTTATTCGTGGCTGATTGGACTTATTGCAGTCACTTTAGTGTTTATGCCTGCCTGGTATGTCAAAGCAAATTCATTACAAATTACACTGTTGGCAACGCTGCGAGATCCGATTCTAGTTATTCAAGATCATGGACAAACTACATTAGTTAATAGTGGTGATGAATCGACCGCTAGTTCGACGGTGTTGCCATTTTTGCAAAAAGAAGGCATTAATCAATTAGATTGGGCGATCGCGACCCACTCGACTGCGACGACAAACACTGGATGGTCAACCCTGCTGGCTCAAACTCCCGCAAAATCTTTTTATCAATTAGCGAGTTTAACTGCGGCTGAGAATGCCACGATCGCGCAAACAGTTCAGACTCATCAAGGGCGATATCTGCCTTTCGCGATCGGGCAGACAATGCAGATGCGATCGACTTCGGTACAACTGATCAGCACTGAGCCTGAAATAGTGCGGTTTCAAATCGGTGAGCAAAATTGGCTCTGGCTGAAGGACAGTCCCAAAAAGAGCCAGACGGATCTGCTGTCAAACCCAGCATTGAACAATAGCCAGGTGTTGTGGTGGTCTGGGAAAGCGCTTAAGACAGATGTGATTGAACGACTGAAACCGGAAGTAGCGATCGCTTATTCAAACCGAGTCGATCCTGAAACGGTGGCTCAACTTCAGAGTCGTGGAACTCAGTTCTATTCTCTGGGGCAAGATGGAGCCATCCGATGGACTCCGCAAACCAGGTTTGAAAAGACTTCAGAATCTTCTGAGAAGAATGCCCGATCGATATAGTATGATGGATGGCTGGAGAGTTATAAGCTCTCTTGGAGAGGTGGCAGAGCGGTTGAATGCGGCGCACTCGAAATGCGCTTTGGGGCAACTCAACGGGGGTTCGAATCCCCCCCTCTCCGTTAATTTAGGGCATTTCATCCCCTTGTTCTGCAACATTCGCTAATTTATTAGAGGTTGATTCTCGTTAGCGGCGTTGTGATTAGGAGGCAGGTTTGACTCGACAAAAAACGATTGCCACTGGCATAGGGTTTGGATTCGCGATCGCGTTGTTGTTCACAACTATTTCGTCTGCTCAATCGCCAACTACTCCCAGTCTTCCTCAGTTGACTTTACCGCAATTGACCTCTCCTCAGACCGTCACTAGCACAGAGCTGGCGCGAGGAGAGGTCAAACTCGATGGACGGAAATTATTTACGATCGCGGCCCCGGCAGTTCGCAATCAGCAAAACGGCACCCCGATCACTGCTCGCGCGCAAAATATTGAGACCAACCTGAATCGCATAGTCGATCGCAATCTCGACCCCAATCAATTGCAGGTGACGACCGCGATCGACTCGGCAAGTAATCTGCCTATCATCTCTGTAAATGATCAATATTTGATGACGGTAACGACCCTAGACGCTCAACTGCAAGGGCAAGAACCGAGCAGCTATGCTAAAGAACTCACGCAGACCATTCGCAATGCTTTGATTGAAGCGAAACGAGAACGGCAATCTGACTTTCTCGTGCGTCAATGCGCGCAAGCCGCAGGAGTCGGGGTTGTCATGTTTCTGACGAGTTGGGTGCTCTCTCGATGGCAGCGGCGCGTGATTGATCAGCAAAGGCAAAGGCAAACAGAGATTCCAGCCGACCCAATTGTGTCGCCCAACACCGCAGAGTCGGCTAACGTCACCACGAGTCAGATCGTGCAGCAGCAGATGATTAAGCGGCAACAGCGCAACCTGAGAGAGGCACAACGGCGACTGTTGCAACTGACTCAAGTGGGCATCTGGGGAATTGGGATTCTGATTATTCTGGGGTTGTTTCCTTATACTCGCTGGCTGCAACCGATCGTCTTCTCGACTCCGCTCAAAATATTGGGAATCGCGATCGTGACTTATTTAGCGATTCGTCTGGGTGATGTCGTGATCGATCGCTTCTTCAGCGCTTTGAGTGATGGAGAAGTGAGCAGTCCGCAAGCATCTCAGAGAATTGCTTTGCGGGTTTCAACCTTTTCTGTTGTTGTTAAAAGTTTATCTGCGATCGCGTTTATTAGCATTGCTATGATCGCAATTCTTTCGGTTACAGGAATTGAAGTCGTTCCATTATTAGCGGGTGCTGGAATTATTGGTTTAGGCATTTCTCTCGCATCTCAAAACCTGATTAAAGATGTGATTAACGGATTTCTGATTTTGCTAGAAGATCAGTATGCAGTGGGTGATGTGATTCAGGTTGGCAAAGCTTCTGGACTGGTCGAACATATGAATTTACGAATCACTCAGCTACGTAATGCTGAGGGACGGTTAATTACGATTCCCAATAGCTCGATCGCGATTGTAGAAAACCTTTCCAAAGATTGGGCGCGAGTAGATTTAGCGATCGTGATTTCCTATGATGCCAATCTCGATCAGGCAATTCATATCATCAAACAAGTGGGACACGAAATGGATCAAGCCCCTGACTGGCAGGCGAAGATTTTGGAGCCGCCAGAAATGTTGGGCGTGGATGATCTCAACAATGCAGGTGTCACCATTCGCGTGTGGATTAAGACTCAGCCGTTGCAGCAGTGGAACGTTGGACGAGAGTTTCGGCGACGACTAAAGCTGGCAATGGATGAACAGGACATCGCGATCGGGATTTCTCAACAGTCGCTTCCTTTGAGAAGTGCGGCAGAAGATCGAGCCTTTGACGGTGGCAATCACTCACCAGATCAGAATAATTTAGGTGGGGGAGCGCGATCGAAGTGATGTGCCACGATCTAAGGAAGACTAAAGATTTGAAGTGCCCAGAGAACGTGTGAATAAACATCAAGAAGTATCTTTGTTGAGATACGATCGAGACAACTTCTCGAAGGTGATAGATATGGCATCTAATGGGCAAGCAGCAATCACCCGGACAGAGCGGGGACTCACGATTGCAGGCACACGTACTAACCTCTACGATGTTATGGATTTGCTGAAAGCTCAGTATCCGCCTAAACTGATTCGCGACAAATTTAATCTCGATGATGCACAAATCAATGCAGCTTTGTCATACATTGAATCCAACCACACTCAGGTAGAAGCCGAATATCAAGAAGTTCTCCAAACTAGAGAAGAAATTCGTCAATATTGGGACGATCGCAACCGTGAACATCTGGCTGATCTTGCAAGTAAACCCTGTAAGCCAGATCAAGAAGCGCTTTGGGCAAAACTTGAGGGGCAGAAAGCGCAGCGTGTTTCGGTAAAGGCATGAATTTTCTGGTTGACTACAATCTAGACGGCTATGCTGCTGTTCTGCTCGGCATTTTGACGAAACGGGGTTGGCTTGAGTTCTTTTCTATCCAGTTCGTTACTTTCAGGGAAGCTGGGCTGCTCATGGATAGTAGTGATCGTGCTATGTGGAACTACGCTCAAACCAATCAAATGATGATTCTGACTGCGAACCGAAACATGAAGGGCGAGGATTCTTTGGAGCAGGTGATGCGTGAAGGGAATACATCGACTTCATTTCCCATTGTTACGATCGGGGATCTCGCACGGCTTGATGAATCTGAATATCGGGAACGATGTGTTGACCGTTTAGTTGAGATTGTGCTCGAACTTGAGAGCTATATGGGAGCAGGTCGGCTTTTCATTCCATAGATAGCAATCGTGGCAAATGTTGGGCATCTCGATCGGGATTCCTCAGCAGTCATTTCCGTTGAGAGGAACGGTGGACGATCGAGCGTTTGACAGGGGCAATCACCCACCGGATCAGAATAATTTAGGGAATGGAGAGCCGCGATCGAGGTGAAGATAACGGGAGCAGGAAAGCTCAGACACTAGAGGGGCTAAGAGTATCAAGACGCAGTGTACCTACCCATGCTAATCAGTCATAAATATCTCTGCGATGTCCGATTCTGTGAATGGTGATGTACTTGGCTTCACTATCAAAGGAGTAGATAACGCGGTAATCTCCGAGCCTGAGCTTGAAAAGACCACTCAAGTTTGCACTCAGACTCTGAGGGCTTACCTCCTCAAAATTTTCAGACATCCATTTTATTTTGCGTAGAATACGTTCTTGAATTGTCGAAGTCAGGGCTTCCAGTCCATCGGTTGCTTCAGATGTGAATTCAACACGGTAGCTCATTACCAGTTCAATCCTAGTTTTTTAGCCACCTCTTCAGCCGAAATCCCACGCTCTCCGGCTTGAGTTTGTTGCAGAGAATTGAGCAGTTGTTGCTGTACTTCTGGCTTTATTTGCTTGCCTTCATCAGGGTCAAAAAGCAGAGATTGAATCGTTTCAGCAACAGTCTCTTGAATTAGCAGTTTGAGTTCATCAATGGTTAGATCTTTGACTTGCATATGGATCACAACACAGGATTTATAGTTCTATTATCGCTCCCCAAACCCCCTTTATCTACCTGTAAAAAGCGATCGAGCCGTGAGTTGCAGTTCAGAAAAGATGGGAGACTGGACACGATCGCTCCCCCGAAATGTTCCGACTTCAGTATAAGTGCCTGCCTCTAGCTGCAACTTGCCGTTGGAATGATCATTAATCGCACAAAATGCTGGCATGATAACGAATGTGATCTTCGATAAATGTAGCAATGAAATAATAGCTGTGGTCATAACCCGGTTGCATTCTTAGGGTTAGCGCTTGTCCCACTTCAGCACAGGCTTTTTCAAACGTTTCTGGAAAGAGTTGGGTGGTGAGAAATTGATCACTCATGCCTTGATCAATCAGAATCGATCGCTGAAATCTAACTTTCCGAATCAACTCAGTCGCATCATAGTCACGCCAAAGCGTCTGATCAGAACCAAGGTAGTTAGAAAACGCTTTCTGACCCCAAGCGCACTGCATCGGAGCCACGATCGGAGCAAACGCCGAGACAGACTGATAGCGATCGGGGTTTCGCAGCGCACAAACTAACGCCCCATGTCCGCCCATCGAGTGACCAAAGATTCCCTGTTTGTTGGGGTTCACCGGAAAATTTTTGTGGATTAGTGCGGGTAGTTCGTCTACGACATAACTGTACATTTGGTAGTGATTGCGCCAGGGTTGGGCGATCGCATCCACATAAAATCCTGCGCCAGTGCCCAAGTCCCAATCTTTATCTTCATCAGACGTTCCGGTACTGCGCGGACTGGTATCAGGAGAAACCAACATCAAGCCATGTTTGGCGGCAAATTGCTGTGCCCCTGCTTTGACCATAAAATTCTCTTCAGTACACGTTAAACCAGAGAGAAAATAAAGCACCGGAACAGGCTGTAATATCGCTTTAGGCGGCTGGTAGACTGCAAACTTCATCTGGGTATTGCAAACACTAGATGAGTGGCTATAGAAGCCAACCTTACCGCCAAAGCAAAGACTTTCGTTGAGGAGTTTCATAGAGAATCAGAGTGCTTAAAATGTCAGAACTGCACGAATCACTTCACCTCTGTGCATCAGGTCAAAGGCTTCGTTGATTTGCTCGATCGGCATAATCTTAGTGACCAAATCGTCAATGTTGATCTTGCCATCCATATACCAATCAACAATTTTAGGCACGTCAGTTCGCCCTCTGGCACCTCCAAAAGCGGTTCCTTTCCAGACGCGACCTGTCACAAGCTGAAATGGTCGGGTGCTAATTTCTTGTCCTGCGCCTGCAACGCCCACTACTACACTTACACCCCAGCCTTTGTGACAACACTCTAACGCCTGCCGCATCACATTGACATTGCCAATACATTCAAAACTATAGTCGGCTCCACCTTTGGTTAGTTCGACTAGATAAGGAACTAAATCGCCGTCAATTTCGCTGGGGTTGACAAAATGAGTCATCCCAAGTTTTTCAGCGAGAACTCGTTTTTTAGGGTTAAGATCCACCCCTATAATCATATTTGCTCCAACCATTCTCGCCGCTTGGATCACATTTAAGCCAATGCCGCCTAAACCAAAGACGACGACGTTGTTGCCTGGCTCTACTTTAGCAGTGTTGATGACAGCTCCAAGCCCAGTCGTGACTCCACAGCCGATCAAGCAAACTTTTTCAAAAGGCGCATCCTCACGAATTTTTGCGACGGCAATTTCGGGCAAAACGGTGTAGTTTGCAAACGTCGAAGTGCCCATGTAATGGTGAATCATTTTGCCGTCGATCGAGAACCGACTCGTGCCGTTAGGCATTACACCGCGCCCTTGAGTGGTGCGAATTGCCTGACACAGATTTGTTTTTTGACTGAGACAATACTCACAGTTGCGACATTCTGGTGTGTAAAGTGGAATCACATGATCGCCCGGTTTAAGGCTAGTTACGCCTGCGCCGACTTCGACTACAATGCCTGCTCCTTCGTGCCCTAAAATTGCTGGAAATAGTCCTTCTGGGTCAGCCCCCGATAGAGTATAAGCGTCAGTGTGACAAACTCCTGTGGCTTTGATTTCAATCAAAACTTCACCTGCTTGGGGCAGTTCAAGGGTGACTGTTTCTAGGCTTAGAGGGTTTCCGGCGGTGAAAGCAACCGCAGCTTGAATATCCATAAAACTGACTCCGAGTTGAATAGCAGATGTTAGAGAGAGTGTTAGTTTCACTATCTCCTATTGAGGACTATTCATCGCTGCATTGTCTCTTGAATTTGACTTAATTTTGCCGACGATCGCTCCAAATATCTCGACCTCGATCGTTCTGCAACACTTGAGTCTGAATCCACTCAATCAGTTCAGCGTTTACTCGTTCTGGACATTCATCATGGGCGCAATGTCCAGCCTCATCGAGTTCAATTAACTGTAAGGCTGAGTTATAGCTCAAAAACTGGTGAGCAGACGCTGCGGGAATCATGCGATCGTGTTTACCCCAAAGCAAAAGAGACGGAATTTTGACGCGAGTCAGAATAGATTGAACGCTGGGACTAAACTGCGGACTGATCATTCCCTTCAAAATGGCACAAAATGCTTGAGCTGATCCTCGTTCTCGTGTGGGCTTTGTCAAAATCTCTAATAGCTCGTCGGTGACAGCTTCTCGACAGGCATAAGCGATGCTTGCCCAACGGCGAGTGATCGCAGGATGTCTCAAGAGGTGAAAGAGCGGATAGAGCACGATCGGGGAGACAAAAATAGCTTGCAGCCAGCACACTAAAGGACGCAGCCGGACGGGAATTGCCGCTTCGTGACTGGCAGTGTCAGGCAGACTAATCATCGCCACGCCGCGAACCATTTCGGGGTAGTCTGCGGCAGTTGCCAAACACGTGAGCGATCCGATCGAGTTTCCGACCAAAATCACCGGAGTTCCAATAAACGTTTGCCAAAATTCGTGGAGTTGTTCAACCCACAGATTGATTGAGTAAGCAATGTCGGGTTTATCAGACGCTCCAAAGCCTAGTAAATCGATCGTGTAAACGCTGTGGTGTTTTGCCAACTCAGAAATATTTTGTCTCCAATGCCCGATCGAGCCACCAAACCCATGCACCAGAATGATCGGAACTTGGCTTCGAGCATTTGGCATCACCGCATGATGAATCTTCCAACCTCGCCAGATTGAGCTTTGTTGATATCCATATTTTTGAATTTGCTCTCTCACAGAAGGCACAGCACCTTTAATTTCAGGCAGAACAGACTTAGGAATAAACGTTTTTAGCGCGTTGTAGAGGGCTTCTTCGTCGGCTGGGCTAGGGTTAAGAACCAGCCAGCACACGGCCAAAAAACTGATCGTAAATAGCTGTGCAATGTCAGTTGCTGAAAGAATTCCATCAGTAAAACTGTTCAAGATGCGGTCAGCGATCGCAATCAGCCATGCAAGGTTTCCAAACTGCCAAAAATCGTTCCTTAATTGGTTAATAAACTCAGGTGAAATGCTGCGATCGTGATTCATAGTGCACTGCTATTAAAATCTACTTCTTCTGAGAAAACAGAGGTTTAAAGCCGCTACCGTTGAGAACTGATCGGATGAAAACTCTACTGTTCACATAAGTACATACTCAGGTAACTTTAGTGAAACAACCTCTATAGATAGTTCCAGATTTGACGAGAATGCTCTTTTCAACTCCAGATTTCTGATCCCCTACTAACACCTTTAGATAGATTTCATTTAGTCAAAATCTATTTCAATAAAAGATACGAGTCTGGCTTATCTGCTAGGCTCTATCGCTGACTTGACTGAGGATAACCAGGTGACTGAACAATCCCAAGCACCTCAAAATCCCCCTTCTTCTCAAGAGGTGACAACCAACCAGCCATTGGCTTTTGAGGGTGGGGCGCAATGCTAGACGCTCAAGTAGAGCTTTCTGAGCATCTGATAGAAACTGACTCAGAGGAAGACGCGATCGCGACTAACTTTTCCAGTCTCGATGCCCAGAAAGAGCCATCCAGTAATGTATCTACAGCAGAAGGCTATCCACCTCCAACTGGCGTAAACGAAGGGGACACGCCTCTTAATATCCTTCCGAATTTTTGAAAAAACAACAGGAGAAAACGAATGAGTAGTGGACATGCAAGTCATAAAGGAAATGCTGCTAAACCAAACACGAATCAAAACGGTTTGATTGATCCAGATCCAGCAGATACTCCAACCGAAGCGGATTACTCTCGTGATGATCAAGATGTCACACCTGTAAACCCTGCTGCAATGGCAAGACCCGAAGAGCAACCAGAAGTAGAACAAAAATAATCAACGTCTTAGATAATGCAAGAATACGATGTGGTGATGATCGGCGCAGGTCACAACGGATTGGTCTGCGCTGCCTATTTGCTCAAAGCAGGATATCGAGTATTACTACTCGAAAGGCGCAGTGTTCCGGGAGGAGCTGCAACGACAGAAGAACTTATGCCAGAAACCGCACCTGGCTTCAAATTTAACCCCTGTGCAATCAACCACATTTTCATTCATCTAGGATCGGTGGTTCAAGAACTAGAGTTGCACCGCTATGGACTGGAGTATCTGTTCTGTGATCCTGTAGTATTCTGTCCGCATCCTGACGGCAAATATTTTTTGGCGCACCGATCGATCGAAAAAACCTGTGCTGAGATTGCGCGTTACAGTTCGCGTGATGCCCAAAAATATGCCGACTTCATTGACTTTTGGCAGCGTATGACGCACGCAGTCACTCCGGTATTTAATGCGCCTCCTAAATCCCTGCTCGATATGGCGGGAAACTTTGACATCCAAAAAATCAAAGACACGCTTTCTGTCTTAGGCGGAGCCAACAAAACGCTCGACTTAGTGCGAACAATGTTTACGAGTGCGGCTGATTTGTTAGAAGAATATTTTGACTCAGAATTTCTTAAAGCCCCTCTAGCGCGGCTGTCTGGAGAACTGAGTCAGGCTCCTTCTCAAAAAACGATGTCGATCGGATCTCTGATGATGTCATTGCGTCACGACCCTGGTATGTCACGTCCCAAAGGGGGAACCGGGGCACTCACAGACGCTCTGGTGCGGTGTGTCAAAGATTTGGGAGGCGATATTCTCACCGATCAGCAGGTCAAACAAGTACTCGTTGATGACGGCAAAGCTGAGGGTGTGCGGCTTGCCAACGGTCAAGAATATCGAGCCAAGCGGGGTGTGATTTCTAGCCTTGATGCCAGGCGGCTGTTTTTGCAAATGGTCGATGCTGACGCGATCGCTGAAGCAGATCCTAATCTGAGAGAACGCGTCGATCGTCGCATCATCAACCACAACGAAGCGATTCTAAAAATTGATTGTGCGCTGTCAGAGTTGCCTTGCTTTGAGCAACATGAACATCGCGACGAATACTTCATGGGTTCTGTCTTGATTGCAGATTCGGTTCCTCATGTCGAAGTCGCTCACACCGATCCCAATATCGGAAAAATTCCTCTCGACGATCCCTCAATGTATCTCGTTGTGCCGACGGTTTTAGATCCTTCAATGGCACCCGAAGGCAAGCACACACTATGGATTGAGTTTTTCGCCCCTTACCAAATTGCAGGAGCCGAAGGCACTGGATTAAAAGGTACTGGTTGGACAGAGGAACTGAAGAACAAAGTTGCCGATCGGGTCCTCGACAAACTCGCCGACTATGCTCCCAATGTCAAAGACGCGATTATTGCTCGACACATCGAAAGTCCGCCAGAGTTAGAAGATCGCTTAGGAGTACTTAAAGGTAACTACTATCATCTGGATATGTCGCTGGATCAAATGATGTGTTTTCGCCCGTTGCCAGAGTTGGCGAACTACACAACTCCGATTAAAGGACTCTATTTAACAGGAGCCGGAACCCATCCAGGTGGCTCGATTTCTGGTTTGCCGGGTCGCAACTGTGCTCATGTCTTTTTACAGCATCAGCGCTCATTGACGCAAACTCTATCTAATGTTGCCGACTCTCTCAAATCCACTGCCGAATCAATCTTTTTAGAGAATTGATCAATCTATTCACGATCTGAGATCTTGCAGCATTCTCAGTCAGACCGATTATCTGCCCTGAACTGAAGTTCGGGCTAACGGTGCGAAGTCCGTTTCAACGGAATAAAGAGCCTGAAATCGGTTCGGAGTCCCCTTGAGTGGACTTTCCTCTGTTAGCCCGGACTTCCAGTCACGGGTGGGGCAATGCCCGCGTCGAAACGACCGAACTACGTCTTCCTGACATTGGTTTAATTCACGCTCCTTAGAAGCAAATCTCAACAAACTATCTAACCATCGAATTTCTTCCACCGTAAGAAGAGAGTGTGAAGAGAAGGAAAGATAACTTTGTTTACGGTAATTACGAAGAACGTACAGATTCATCTATTTCATCTATAGTCTATAATTTAAGCTTGATTTGATCGAAAGCTTCAGTTGGCTGTACCTTTCATTAGGGTCTGGATTCATGTCATTACCAAATGTACTGAAATTCGCTTTCCTCAATCACAGTCGGCAATGTTTGCTGAAGGGGAAGTTGTTCATTGCGTTTGTACTGCTTGTGCAAACCGTGGCAGCCGTGCGAATCCCTGGAGGCTTGACTCCCCCCTAACATACTAACTTCGCTTCATTTCTGATAGTATTCGTTAGGTTGTAAGAATTTAATCCCAGTCACTTTGTCTTTTGCGAAGATCTAGGAGGACGTTCCTTGCGAAATGCATCATTCGCGATTGATTGAGCAATTGGTTAATAGATTCATCTTGTAAGAATGTCATCGGTTTATATTTTTTAATTCAACTAGTGTTGAAAGCGCAATACTGACAATCTTGATTTAGCTTCAGTGCTTAACTCACTAATGCATTACGGAAAATCCTCTTGCATTGTTAGAAACGTTGTATTTCGTAGAATTGAGACATTGTAATTGCTGTCATCTTTACTTTTTTGATTGCTGGGCTATTTCTACAATCTCTTTACGACTGACTCGCTTGAGTGAGATAAGGAAGCGCAACATTCCTGTTACTTGCCCAAGCTTTGATCGATTCTGAGACATTTTGCGAACAGAGAATTATCATGGCTACACTTCAACCTTGCCTTAGTCTAGGGCTGACGGTACAGAATGGCGGGCACCTTTTGGCAGCAATGCTCAATTCAATTCTGTCGCAAAGCTTTCAGAACTTTGAGTTAATCATTTTAGATAATGCTTCGACCGACCAAACGGAAGCGATCGCGCAACGATATGCAGCCAAAGATGAGCGAATTCGTTATTATCGACAAGATCAAACGCAGCCAGAACTCTGCAATCGCAACCAGATCTTGAGCCTAGCGAGAGGCGTTTATTTCAAGTTCATTACGTTCGAGGAAGCTGTAATCCCCAACGCCTTAGAACAACATGTTGAATTGCTCCACGAGCGATCATACGGATTGCTCAATCCGTATGATCGCTTCCCACTTTTAACCGAAGCGCCTGAAGAACCCTTGTTGTCGAAGGAAACAATCATGTATCAACAAGATCCTCAAGAATGGCTGTCTGAGAAAATCAATCGATCGAATGAAACTTAAACTCAGTTGATGTCTGTCGGATACTCAGCTTACTTTCCTGAAAGTCAACGCGAAAAGGCACGCCTATGAGCATTGGCATTTTACGGATCACTCAGCCAACTTTTAACAAAAATAACGATTGTTGTGGGAAACGTTGTCGATAATGCCCTCTTTCCCATAATTTCTATTATGCAATTATGTTTACGGTTGTATTTGATGCAGTTTGCATTATCTGTTGCTGGTACTGTAGCTTTTCTGCGATAATGCTCTCTATGCTGATGGTTAATCAATCTACCATTGCTACTAAAATCCTTTCTTAGCAATATAATTATAACCCATGACGATCGGACAAAAATCTCAGTCTTAAGACTCAGGTTTAAATACCCCAGTCGCGAGTTGAACGTTCTACAGAACATTGATAAGCAGTCTACTTACTACCCTACTTTCTTTGCAGTTTCTTTCTTTGCGTAATACCCATTAGGGCTGTTCTGGTTTGTGAAGCTACTCTTTATCATTTCCCTACCTAACTATCACTAATGAAAAGAATTGGTGAAGACATTCTAAAGCTAATTGTCTTTCCCCGGATATTCAGGTTTGATGAGTATCAGCATATATACGGAGACAGGTGCACGATGAGCAGCAACCGCCCTCGCGTCAGTGTTGGTATGCCTGTATACAACGGCGAGAATTATATTAGGGAAGCGCTAGACTCTATCCTGGCTCAAACCTTTCAGAACTTTGAGCTAGTGATTTCAGACAACGCCTCAACAGACGCAACAGACGAGATTTGTAAAGAGTATTTAGCCAAAGATGAGCGCATCCGATACTATCGAACCCCCCGCAACATGGGGGCGACGTGGAATCAAAACCAAGTATTTAAGCTATCTCAAGGTGAATACTTTAAATTGGCTGCTCATGATGATATCTGTGCTCCAGAATTCCTCGAAAAGTGCGTCGAAGCGCTCGATCAAGACTCATCCGTCGTTCTTGCTTACCCGTGGACTAAGAATATTGATCAAAACGGTGAAGTCACGGGCGAATATGACTTAGACGGCAAGCTGAAGCTGGGTTCTTCCAGACCTCCTGTTCGGTTTCGCAGCATGCACCGCGCCTTCATGTGCTACCCCATCTTTGGGGTCATTCGCTCTGCCGCCCTGAAACAAACTCCTTTATTGGGCAGTTTTGGACACGCCGATGGGGCACTACTATCACGGCTCACTTTAATGGGTCGATTTCATGAAGTTCCCCAGCACCTGTTCCTAAACCGGAGACACCCTGAGCAATCAACAAGTGTCTGCTCTAAAGATGGCAACTGCGACTTTTACGCCTTTCTGGTTTGGTGGGATCCTGACAATGCAGGTCGAATTGTATTTCCTACGTGGAGACTATTTGGTGAGTATTGTAAAGCGATCGCAGAAACGCCCATCACCCTGTATGATCAAGCTCGATGCTATCTAACCATGGCGAGTTGGTTAAGAACTCGTTGGGTCATCATGCTGCAAGAAGTAGTGGTTGCTACTAACCAGTGGCTTCATGCCAATACAAAAGCTGCGCCAAAATCGCAGAAAGCCAGTCAGGGTGCCGAGTAAATCAAAATTTAGATATGCTTGTTCCAAATTTTCCACAAGCTAGATAGTAAACACCAGAACCCCTACGAAGTTTTAATTCTGCGAAGAATGGAACAAAACTAGGGTTCAAACACTCAGATCGACCTATGTCACTTAACAAACCCGCCATTTTCTTATCGGGTGCTGTGATTGCCTTATTTGGGGTGTCACCTGCATTCGCATTGCCGCTCTCGCCAGGCGATCGTCTTCGCCTATTTATTCCCGCTGATTCTGACCTTCCAGAATCCCAGCGCATCAGCGGCTTGTATGAAGTCAACCTTGACGGCACGCTGCAATTTCCCTTCCTTGACCCCATCCCTGCTGCTGGGTTAGAGCTTCCTCAAGTTGAGCAGCAGGTGAGTCGAACTTTAGTCGAGAAAGGTCTATTTAGGGCAAACGGTCTTCGGGTCAGCATCAAGGTTTTCCAGTGGGCACCCGTCCAGGTCAACGTGTCGGGTGCAACGTTTGAACCCGGTCGAGTGTTGATTAACAGTCAGCCGACTAACTCGACGAGCGGTAACTTGGTGAGCATTCCCACCCCGATCGCGGGCACCATTCCTGTTTCGGGCAACTATCCTCCTGAGCGCTACCTGACCGCCGCAATTCGCACCGCAGGAGGAGTCACGCCAGATGCCGACATCAAAAATATTCGCCTGGTTCGCAATAACCAGACCCAGGTGATTGATCTATCGGGAGTGTTTTCGGGTGAATCAGAGCGCGATGTGCCGCTAGTTGCAGGCGATCAGGTGATTGTTCCTCGCCTAGATAAAATTCAAAATGACTTGGTGCGTCCTTCGCAACTGACTCCCTCCGTCATTCCTATTTTTGTTTCAAACGCAACGGCTCCTGGCGCAACCGGAAACAACGATCGCGCCACTGAATTAGCCTATGGAACCCGCTTCTCAAATGCTGTCGTCTCATCTCGATGTGTAGGTGGCAACCTCTCCACAAGCGGAAAACGTCGAGTCACTCTCATGCAGACCGATCGCACTACTGGGAAAACCACCGTCATCGATCAGCCGGTTGAAACTCTTTTAAGAAATTCTACCGACAATACAAACAATCCTTTCCTGATGCCACGGGATGGGATTGTTTGTTACGACTCTAAAAACGAGAACACATCAGGGGTGCTTCGCTTTATCACTGACATCCTCAATCCCTTTAATATACTAAGAGGAATCTTCCGTTAATGCTTATGAATGAGCTAACAAAAGCCTCTTCCTATCCGGCTAAACCCTCTGTAGATCGCAACGACTGGCAGGGATACCTGCTTTTGGGTCTGGTTGCAAATGCTTCTATTTGGGGTTTGGCTCTTCTGTTCCTGAACGTTGCAAAGCCAAGTTTCACTAGCCAATGGGCACTCACTCTGCCAGCTAATCGCTCAAGCAGCAGTGTCAACTTGCCTCAAATTGGCGGAGGAAGTTCGCAGGTTACTTCGCCCTTTGACAGCAAAACTCAAGATCCGCGCGAAAACTACAAATACATCATTACGAGTGACTCTGTTCTAGCAGATGCGGCTAAACAATTGAACATGAGTGTTCAAAAGTTTGGTGCGCCTCGCGTCAAGATTGTCGATAGCTCGACCCTGATGACTTTTGAGGTCAAGGGCAGCACTCCTCAAGAATCTAAAGATAAGTCGATCGCGCTTTATCAAGCATTTGAGGCAAAGCTGGTTCAACTGAGGCAGCAGGAGGCGATTGAGAAAAATCAAGGCATCAAGGCGGCCTTAAAAGATTCACAGCAGAATCTTGAATCAACCCAAGAGCGTCTTTCTAGCTATAAAGCTCGTTCAGGGCTAGTTTCTAATAGCCAAATTGACCAGCTCTCTAGCGCGATCGAAGATTTGCGTAAGCAAAGAGCGGTTCTTCTAGCAGAGCAACAGCAAGCCAGTGCTCGGTTAAAACAGCTCTCTGCTAACTTAAACGTCTCTGCCCCACAAGCTGCCGATGCGTTTACGTTAAATTCAGATCAACTGTTTCTACGCAACCTCCAAGATTACAGCACAGCTACGGCTGAAAGTGAGCTTCTGAGCGCCAGGCTAGGACCCAACCACCCCGCGATCGTTCAGCAACGAATGAAGCAAGAAGCTGCTAGAGCCGCTATGCTCGATCGCAGTCGATCGCTTTTGGGACGATCAGTCAACCCGGCGACTCTGGCTCAACTAAATATTGGCAACAGCACCAATGAAGTGAGAACAGGCAGCGCCCGCGATACCCTTTTTCAAGAAGTTATCACTGCCCAAGTCACTGAACAAGGTCTTCGAGCCAGTGCCGCAACGCTAGAGCGGCAAATCATTCAGCTAGAAGGAAAGCTTAAAACCCTGGCTCAGTACGGCTCTGCGCTAGACGGATTGAAGCGAGACATGCAAATCTCTGAAGCGGTCTTCTCTTCTACATTAGGGAGTCTAAATCTTGGCAAGGCTGAACTCTTTGGTTCTTATCCCCAGATTCAGATGGTGTCAGATCCGAGTTTGCCTGAGACCCCTAGCTCGCCCAAAAAGTCTTTTGTTTTACTGGGTGCAGCGTTGGGTTCCATTTTGATATCCAGTGGAATATTGGGTTTGTGGCTTCGCAAGCGCAGAATGTCATCTAGACAAGCCTCAGCCATTGACTTAAATCATCCAGAGGCTAAACCCCTAACGTCAGATTCTAAACCTACCCGATCGATCGATCGGGGGGCTTATCCAGATACCGAAGCAAACTCTTCTGCCAAACTCTAAAATGCTTCCTTCTCAGAAGCACACTCAGATGAAATCCTTAACGATGAGGTCGAGCAATCACCTCTTGAATTCTTAACTTAAGGTTCTGCCATCTAACTTGATCGGTTAAGCCGACGCGAGTGGGTTTGTTTGTGCTAGGAAACAAGATTTATGCCGATCGTATCTGTAATTATTCCTGCCTACAATGCCGAGAAAACTATCTTAGCGACGCTTGAATCGGTTCAAAAACAGACGTTTTCCGACATCGAACTGATCGTCATTGATGACGGCTCAACCGATCGCACCGTTGATTTAGCAAATACACTGCAAGATTCACGGCTCAAGGTTTTCTCATACCAGAACGGAGGTGTTTCAGTCGCTCGCAATCGCGGGATTCAACGTGCGATCGGAGATTTCATCTCATTCATTGATGCTGATGATTTATGGATGCCAGACAAATTACAGCTTCAGCTAGAAGCTCTACAAAGGAACCCAGAAGCAGGAGTTGCCTATAGTTGGACTACCTTTGTAGATGAGAAAGGCGCTGTTTTATATGCACAAGAACCCGTTTTTCACGAGGGTAACGTCTATCCTCAATTGCTGATTGAGAACTTCATTCTCAACGGCTCTAATGTTCTAATCCGCAGGCAATTTGTCGAGGCTGTAGGCGATTTTTATGCCCCTCTAAAATATGCAGAAGACTGGGAGTTTTATATACGATTAGCCGCTATCTGCACTTTTGTTTTAGTGCCAAAGCATCAAATCATTTACCTACGTTCATCTCAATCAGCAACGTCTAAAGTGGATGTGATGGAGAGAGATATTGTGGCTCACATCACGAGGGTCTTTCAAACAGTTCCACCAGAGTTTCAATCTCTTAAAAGTCGCAGTCTAGCTTGTGCTTACCGATACTTTTCTCAACAGTATATCAGCTATGAATTGACTGATGCTGCTGTTAACCAAGCTAGTCAAAAGCTGAGGAAAGCAGTTCGCCTTGAACCCAAAATTCTTTTAGATAAGAACACTCAAAAGTTAGCAATTAAGCTGGTGTTAATGCAGCTTTTGCCCTACAAATTTGTCAGCAACCTTAAAAAATCGCTGAACAAGCCTTCGCTAAATTCTCATTCGTAGCAGCCTCAAAACGTTGAACTGTGTTTTTAATCTAGTGAAACTAAATGCAATTTTATCGTTCCTCAAAACATCTAGAAACGACAACTCTAAACACTTTGACGCTTAGACTGAACAAGTTATATGACTAGTCAACAGATCTAGTTCTCACGGTTCTCTAAGTTAACGTTCAACTTCAATTAACTTCGTATGTAGTGAGGCTAGAAGTGATAAACCCTCGGAATTTTGAAGAAAAGCTAGTCTGGTACTCCATCGTTGGTACTTACGGGATTACCCTTTTAGGGGCAATGTATGTCTGGATTCCCATTCTGGCCTGGCTTCTTGTGATTTATCTAGGTTATAAACTGTGGCACCAAGATGCCGATACGCCCTGGCCCAACAGAATTGTGATCCCTGTCTCTGTTTGGGTGTGGGTTGTCTCCATGTCGTTGATGGAGGTGGCTGTGATCGCAGCCCACATAGACTTCGATTTGGGAGCGATCAAAATAGCTTCAGGCTCATTGGCATGGACGCGATCGTGGGCCCTCATGGCTTTATTTCCGCTAGCTGGTTGCCTTAACATTCGTCCACAGTTGGTGTATCGGGCTGTTTGCCATCTTTGCATCCAGAGCATTCCGGTGGCTCTGCTCGCCTACTTAGCATCTAAAGCAAACATCTTCCCTACTTATCTCACTCCTTGGTGGTATGTCTTTCGGGGAGATCCGATGCCATACACTGTTGCGCCTTTGGGGTTTCCGCCTTCGCTGAGTGGAATAGATAACGAGTTTCGGCTTAACCTATTCACACCCTATGCAAATTCTTTGGGAATCGTAGGGGCTGTTTTTTTCTTGATAGCACTTCAAGAATCTGACAAGCGGTGGCGGTGGGCTGGAGTGCTTGGTTCAACCATCATGGTTGTGGGTTCGTTCTCTAGAATGACAACCCTGTGTTTAGTGATCGTTCCTATCTTGACATGGCTGTTGACCAGTTTCACCTGGCCCGTCAGGCTTGCAGGAGGAGTGACAGCTTTCTTAACAGGGCTGTTCGCGCCACTGCTGCTTGACTCTTGGAAGACTTTTTATGAGACGACCTTCACAAGCTTCCGACAAGGTTCAGAGAGAGTCAGAAAGAGATTGGCAGACATCGCGATCGCTCGATGGGAGAAGGATGCACCCATCTGGGGGCATGGGTTTATCGCTGAACGAGGGCCTGAAACTGTGGAAGGGATGCCGATCGGCACCCACAATCAGTGGCCTGATCTTCTCTATCTAAAGGGAGTTGTTGGTTTTCTTGCGTTTTTGATACCCTTAGCTTGGAGTTTTGCAGACTTATTGGTGAAAGCCCAATATAACAAGGTTGCCAAGCTGGGGCTAAGTTTGATCATTCTTCTAGTCATCTGCACAAATGGTGCAGATATTGAAGCTCCGACCTATCTCTATTGGCCTGGCTTGCTCATGCTCGGAATGGCATTTCAACCGAAAGAAAAGTTTTCAGTCTCCTAACGGCTCATGAAGCCTGAGTTAGTAAATAGACCAGAGAAGTGTTCACTGTTGATACCTGAGTCAGGCTACTGTCCATTGACTGTTTGCCCACCGCTCTAGATAACTAAGTGGCAAATCTAGACCCTTCCTATCCATTCAGTTGTCACCAACCATGAGTTTTGCAGAGCAATTTAGGGGCAAAATTAGGGAACAACTTTCTAGCCAATTTGTCCGTAATATTGGCTGGCTGGGCAGCTCTGAGTTAATTCTCCGGTTTGTTCGACTGGGAGTAACGGTCGCTTTGGCGCGTCTTCTAAGCCCTGGTGACTATGGCTTGGCAGCAATTGTGTCAGCAGTCTCCGAGTTTACCCGCGTGTTTATTGATGTTGGTGTAAACTCAAAAATCATTCAGGCAGATGAAGCAGAGGTAGAAGAACTCAGTAATTCTGGGTACTGGCTGAATTGGGTTGTGTTTATCGGGCTATTTCTCCTTCAGTGTCTGGCTGCTTTCCCAATTTCCTTGGTTTATAACAACAGCACGTTGATCCCGCTAATTTGTGTTGCAGGATTGCCTTACTTAATTTGGCCCTTTTCCTCAGTCAAACTTGCCCGAATTCATCGAGATAATAATTTAAAGATTACGGCTATTCATAACGTGATTCAGAATTCACTTAGCCACGTTCTTACGATTATTTTTGCACTTTTGAACTTCCACGTGTGGGCGATCGTCTTACCGTGGGTGATAGCCGCCCCAGTCGGCGTTTACATCTATTGGGTGAGTCATCAGTGGCGACCGACCTCTGCCTTCACTACTAAGCATTGGAAGGAAATTCTCGGCTTCGGCAAAAACATTCTGGGTGTACAACTTCTTAGGACTCTGAGAAACAACTTAGATTATCTAATTGTTGGACGATTCCTAGGAATCGAAGCATTGGGGCTTTACTACTTTGGTTTCAATGCAGGTCTAGGAATCAGCTTGAGCGTGATCAGTGCATTAGGAACCGCAACCTTTCCCTATCTCTGCGAGGTGCGGTCAGATTTTGAGAAGTTCAAACAGCGTTATTTTAGTAGCCTTAAAAAGATCGCACTCATCATCATTCCGCTTGTTTTTCTGCAAGTGAGTCTGGCTCCGTTCTATGTGCCGATCGTCTTTGGTCAAAAGTGGGTTGTAGCCATTCCAGTCCTGATCTTAATTTGCCTGTCAGCGCTGCCTCGCCCCTTTGCAGAGGCAGCCTCCCAACTGCTGGTTGCTTCTGGTAAACCTCACCTGGTTTTGCGCTGGGATGTTCTGTTTACGACCCTATTTATCGGTGCTTTGATGATTGGGGTACAGTGGCAAGCAGTCGGAGTTGCGTCTGCTGTTCTGATTGTGCACCTGATCTCAATGCCGCTGTTTACGCTTTGGGCAACTTACTACACGTTCCCTCATATCAAACAGAGTCGAGCATGAATTAGGAGCTACAGAAATTATGAAAAAAGTCTCCGTTATCATTCCGGTTTACCAGGTTGAGAGCTATATCGCTGACACGGTTCTATCTGTGTTGGAGCAAACCTATCAGAATTTTGAGTTGCTGCTTGTGGACGATGGCTCTCCTGATCGCAGTGTTGAAGTGTGCAAACAGTTTACTGATCCCCGAATCAAAATGATTCATCAAATCAATCGAGGTCTAGCAGGCGCTAGAAATACAGGGATTCGTCATGCCCAAGGCGATTATCTAGCTTTACTAGATGGTGATGATCTCTGGCTACCCAATAAATTAGAAAAGCACATTGATCACTTAGAGAAATTTCCCAACGTTGGAGTCAGCTTCAGTCGTTCTGAGTTTATTGATGAAGCTGGAACTTCTCTAGGAACCTATACGAAGCCAAAATTGCAGCAGATTGAGCCGTCCGATTTGCTGATAGATAATCCGATCGGGAATGGTTCGGCAGCCATCTTGAGACGGGAAACAATGGCAGCGATCGCTTTTAAGGGCAATCTTAACGGCAGCGAAGAAACATTTTACTTTGATGAAGGTTTCCGGCAAGCGGAAGATCTTGATTGCTGGTTACGGGTTGCAATTCAGACTGAGTGGCAAATCGCCGGAATTCCTGATGCCCTAACGCTCTACCGAGTTAACTCAGGAGGCTTGTCTGCCAACCTGCTCAATCAGTTAGATTTTCTAGAGAAGGTGATTGAGAAAACTCGCACTTATGCCCCAGAATTGATGGATCAGTGGGAGAAGCCAGCTAGAGCCTATTCTCTGCGATATCTAGCTCGGAGCGCAGTCCGAATGAAGTCAGGTTCGACAGCTACAAATCTGATGCATCGTGCTCTATCGAATTACTGGCAGATGATTCTAGAACAGCCGCGTCGCACTCTGATGACTCTAGGGGCTGCTTATGTGCTTAAGCTTTTGCCTCAGTGTTTTTATGAACAGGTTGAAGAGTTAATGGTTAAGAGAACAAAGACGAATTAACAGAATCGAATTCTTCAATACGAGCTTAAATAATCTGGATTGATTCTACATAGAAATATCCTTTCTGCTGTGAGCTGAATCCTAAAACTCCCTAAGCAGCTAGCTTAATTGTTTAGATAAATTCTAGAAGCTGTGCCATGACCAAAATACTCTACATCATCCAAACATTCAAAGATCCTGAACAAATTTATCGCCTAGCTAAGATTATCAAAACGTCTAGTTCAGCTTCGGAAATTATCATCAGTCATGACTATACAGTCAGTCATTTAGATGTGGAGCCACTGCAAAGTTTGGGCGCTCAAGTGCTTAAGCTCGAAGGTAAAGGAGGACGTGGAGATTTCTCAATGCTTCAGGGTTATCTAGACGCGATCGAGTGGGCTTATGCTCATCAGACTCAGTTTGATTGGGTGATTAATCTTTCTGGTCAAGATTATCCAACTCAGCCACTTTCGGTCATTGAGAAGTTTTTAGAACTGACCCGCTATGATGGCTTCCTCAACTATTTTGAAGCCTTTTCTGATACTAAAGAAAATCCTTGGGGAAGTCGGGAAGGACGTAACCGCTACTTATATCAGTATTGGCGATCGGGCCTTGTGATCTCTAAGCAGACACTTCAAGGCAAAGTGCTGGGTCGGTTGGAACTCGCGATCGAAAGAGTTCAGCCTTTTCTAAGAGTTTTTTCAATCTACGACTGTTTGATGGTGGGCGCTAATGCTCACTTACCGATATTTAATGAAAAATTCTTATGCTACGGCGGCTCTTACTATCACGCTCTTTCCAGCAAATGTGTCAGATATCTATACGATTTTTTTCAAGAAAACCCGAAAGTAGTTGAATATTATCGAAGGACGGTGTGCCCTAATGAGTCATTTATACAAACCATCTTAATGAACAGTGGGCAGTTCAATTTTTGTAATGACTGCAAGCGTTATCTTGACTTTGCCAGTGCAGATGATAGCAGTCGCCCTCGTACACTCAGTGCTAAAGATTATCCAGTGTTAATTCAAGACGATATTCATTTTGCGAGAAAGTTTGAGCCAGCCCAAGATAGCAAGATTTTGGACATGTTAGATGCAAGAATACTTCAAAGCCATAGCGTTTAAAAATCTCAATTGATTTTCTACATTTATTAACTATAAGCGCCTTTAGTTCTGCAATTATTACCCTAACGTTTTAGCTAAAGATACTTCTCTTTGTGGACAAGTAAAAAAGTCAAATACAGAGATAGTTACTGTTAAGTCAATACTAGCTTGGTAGGTTTAGCGTCTTCCGATCGTTAGAAGCCGCCGATTGAGCTTTGAAGCTGGAGTGGTTCAGCAGGTAAATAAAGCAACACATCTACTTCTAAAGTATCTCTAAAGGTAGATGTATTAATAATCATTTCCTAGGACAGCTTAAGACACTTGAAACTTGTTGGTTGACAATTAAGACTATTGAGTTTCCTTAAGAGTCTAAGTAATTTTGACTACCTACTTAAAACGACCTGGCATCATACGTGATTTCACGACTTGTTTTCAAGAAAGCAACTGACACTGTAGATAAAGATTCAGTAAATATGCAGATATGCAGGTTGACTTCCCTTACAGACCCACTTAGATTGTACGTACCGAGTCTACTTAGACATAAGCAAAATCGAGCAATTTTCCTGAGTACTGGCTGAGGTCAAGGGATGGGTGTGTAACGACTTCTGCTTCCCTACTCCTGAGTTTTCTGAAACATAAAGCCAGAGTTTGATAAAGCTTTCCATGCTTCAATGTATGCCGCATAAGTAGGTTGTGCTACTCAAATTTTTAGTAGAAGCCCTAATTGCTCTCAGCTTAGTGCTTCAAGAATAGTAATAGAAGATTTTAGGATGGGTGCGATGGGACAGGTCAAATTACTCAATATTGGTCTCCACAACATCACAATGCTTGAGTTGCTAGACAAACTGCGTTTCGGTGGTGTTGTTTTTACCACAAATGTAGATCATCTCATCAAGCTGCAAAAAGATAAAGACTTCTATTTAGCTTATCAAGGGAGTGATTACAGAGTTTGTGATAGCCAAGTCTTGCTTTATGCATCTAACTTTTTAGGTACGCCTCTCCCAGAAAAGCTCTCAGGTTCAGATCTCTTTCCAGCTTTTTATACTTATTACAAGCACGACAAAAACGTCAAAGTTTTTTTGCTAGGAGCGGCTCCAGGTGTTGCAAAGCAAGCTCAGAAAAAGATTAATTTGAAAGTGGGTCGAGATATTGTTATTGCTTCGTATTCTCCCACTTTTGGTTTTGAGAAAGATGAAGAAGAGTGCCAGAAGATTATTGATCTGATTGATCAGTCTGGAGCAACCGTTTTAGCGATCGGAGTTGGCGCTCCTAAGCAAGAACTCTGGCTCACTAGATATAAAGATCAACTAAAAAACGTTAAACTCTTTCTCGCAATCGGTGCGACGATAGATTTTGAAGCAGGCAACATTCAACGATCGCCCAAGTGGATGAGCCAGGTAGGTTTAGAGTGGCTTCATAGAACTCTCTGTGAACCTAAAAGACTTTGGAAGCGATACATTGTTGACGACTTACCGTTTTTTTGGTTGATCATTAAACAGCGATTCAAGCTCTATCAAAACCCCTGGTCTTACGAGAAACAATCTCTGCTTGATCAACCCCAGTCTACTGAAGGGGCGATTTGCGACCATAAGCTAAAAGGTTTATAGAACGTCCTAGAAATCTTAGACTTGAGACTCGTGATTTCCCCCTTGCAATTGTCTACTCTCTTTAGAGAATCAGGTAAAAGTTAAGTAGAGTCTGCTTGCTCATGACTCTCTAGATTTAAATCTATTTTAAGAATCGATCGAGGTGATCACTAATGTCAATGAGTCAGCTTTTGATTTTGGGAGTTGATACTGTTCTATACGTCGGTGCATTTGGCATTCTATTTCTGAGCCTTATTCTTTTGACTGAGTGCATTGCCGCTCTTTTCCCAACATCCCTTCCCACAGATCAATGTCTTTGGCAAGATACTAGAGTTGTGGTGCTGGTGCCTGCTCACAATGAAGCAATGGGCATTCGGTCTACGTTAGTTGGGCTGTTAGCCATCTTAAAAAAGCAGGATCGCCTCGTAGTCATTGCAGACAACTGTAGTGATGCAACCGCAGAGGTCGCCCGTGCAGCAGGTGCGATCGTCATTGAGCGTCAAGATTTGACTCGCATCGGCAAAGGCTATGCCCTGGATTATGGATTGCGCTTTACTGAAACTGACCCGCCTGATGTGGTTGTGATCGTTGATGCCGATTGCCAGGTTGAGCCAAAAGCAATCGAAACCCTGACCCAGAGGGCGCTGGCGACAGGACGACCGATGCAGGCAACCTATTTGATGGAACAGCCGTCCTCCGCAAGCCCTAAGCATTCTATTTCTGCCTTTGCCTTCAAGGTGAAAAACCTGGTTCGTCCCAGTGGGCTTGGGCGCTTGGGATTGCCCTGCTTACTCACGGGCACAGGCATGGCGTTTCCTTGGTCGGTCATTGGCTCGGTTGACTTAGCAAGTAGTCATATTGTCGAAGATATGAAACTCGGCTTAGATTTGACGATCGCTGGATATGCCCCTGTTTTTTGCTCAGATGCCAATGTAACGGGTCGTCTGCCGCAACATGATCAAGCGGCTGAAACTCAGAGAACTCGCTGGGAGCATGGACATCTTCAATCGATCTTGACTTATGTTCCTGTGTTGCTAAAAGCTGCGTTGCAGAAAAGACGTTTCGATCTGTTAGCCCTTGCCCTAGATCTGTGCGTTCCTCCACTCTCTCTGCTGGTGGTCTTGTGGATAGGATTTAGCTTAAGTGCCTTGGTAGCGACGTGTTTTGGCGCATCCTGGATACCAACGGGTTTGCTGGCGATCACAGGGCTAGTCCTGATCAGTGCAATTTTCGCAGCGTGGGCAAAGTTTGGGCGGGCTGATCTGCCTCTACGTGAGCTACTTGCGATCCCCTTCTACATTCTCTGGAAGGTTCCGCTTTACTTTAATTTTCTGATTCGTCCTCAGAAAACATGGGTCAGAACTGAGCGTGATCAAGTCAATCCACTTCAATCTGGTGTGATAGGTGGAGCTGTAGAGCTTTTAGACGATTAGAGCTTGCCGATCGAGCGAAATGCTTCTAATCGCGTGGGAACCTGGGCGAAGAATTTGTGTCAGTTCTACAATTAAGCTGTTGAATGACGCACTGGCACAGGACGACAATTGTGAAGCGATCCCTAAGATCCGTAGAAAGACAGAAACGATTACCTCAATTTCTGAACCCCTTCTCCTACAGTTTGTTTAGCAGTCTCTCGATCGCGCTGGCTGTCGGAGCTGCAACACCGGGTTTGACGGCAGAACGGTTAAATTTGCGCCTGGGCCCATTTGAGCAGTCAGTGTCTATTGGAGATTTAGAACGCTTCGCAAAAACGGGAGAAGTTTCCTCAACGCTGCAACTTTATGCACCTGTGCTGACCCCAGAAGTGCGAAAATTGCTCACGAGTCGCTTGCAGCTAGACCCCAATTTTGGCGAGCAAATCGTTAATGACCTGTTGAAGTCGCCTTCAGGAAGGCAGCTTTTATCGTCGTTGCAGAAAGCGGTGCCAGAGCTAACCGTTGAGCAAATTCAAGCGGGCTTTTGGTTGGCGGCTCGACAAGCAAATGGGCTAGATGCGATCGCAGTGTTCAAAGCGATCCCGCAAGAAACCGTGACAATCGACGTTTCGCAAGCGATCGGAATTGCCTCCCAGCTCAATTTTTCTTATTGGAAAAGTCAAGCGGTTAGCTCATTGCTAGAGCGGAGTCTAAAGACTGAAGGCACCGACTTTCGATCGAGTTTTGATCCCGCTGCTCTGGGTGCGGAATTGGTGCAGCAACAGACGCTTACCCTCTACGATCGTGCCAGAAATCGCAGTTTGCCCGTCGATCTTTATTGGAGCGGAAAAACGCAGGGTTCGCTGGTAGTGCTGGTGCCGGGATTTGAAGCAAACCGAAAGTTTTTAGCCTATCTGGCTCGTCATTTGGCATCACACGGTTTGACTGTGGCCGCGATCGAACATCCTTCTACGTCTCGCAATAGTTCGCCGATTTCGCTCAATCTCGATCAACTGGTTCCTGCGAAAGAGTTTATCGATCGTCCCCAAGACATTCGCTTTATTTTGGACGAACTGACTCGGCTCAATCAGGAATCAGGTTCGCTTCAAGGCAAGCTCAACACTCAACAAGTAACTGTGATTGGGCATTCTTTGGGAGGCTATGAAGCGCTGGCATTAGCGGGTGCAGAACTAAACCTAGATCAGTTGCGCCAGTTTTGTCAGAGCAGCAATTTGTTGCAGCGCGTCCCGGCTGACTGGTTGCAATGTGCTGCAACGGGGTTATCAGAGCATCGTCTCAGCCTACGAGATCCACGAGTTGGGCAAGCGATCGCTCTCAACCCGGCGATCGGACAGATTTTTGGCAAGTCGGGTCTGTCGCAGGTGGCAACACCTACCCTGATTCTGACCGGAACTGATGACACGCTGGCTCCGGCATTTAGCCAACAGCTTCAGCCGTTTGCTCAGTTACCTAATCCAAAATATTTATTAACTGCGATCGGAAGTACGCACTTGAGCGTTAGTGACCCCACTAGTTTTGGCGGCGCGATCGTTCAGGGAACGCTGGTTAAAGAACGTCGCGGTCAGGACGTTGAACCGCTACGCCGACTGCTGCAAGGAGTTAGCCTTGCTTTCATTAAACAAGCAAGTCCAGAAGCCAAAACTTACGCGCCGTTCTTAACTTCTGCCTATGCCCAATCGCTTTCTAGTCCTGCCTTGCCGTTGCGTCTAAACAGAGAGCTTCCGACTAATTTGACCCGTCTCTTTATGCTTACGTCACTTCTATAAGCGAAAAGGGGATAGACAGTTTATTGCTCATCCCCTTTTAAGGTTTAATTACGCCTACTTACTGACCAGTGAGAGAACTCAACTAACTAGCTGCCGACCCCCGCAGGAAACTTAAGATTGGCAGGGGCTTGTTGACCATCGGGTTGGATGGCTTTGCCTTCGATGAAGGAGCGGAGCATCCAAGCCATTTCTTCATGCCCTTCCATCAAGCCTGTCAAAAAGTCTGCGGTGCCTTGGTCATGAAATTCTTCATCACATTTGTCAATGTGTTCACGCAGACCGCGAATGATTTGCTCGTGGTCGTCTACCAAGTTAGACACCATCTGATCAGAAGGGGGCACGTCACCAGTATGCTCTTTGATCGAGGAATACTTTATGAACCCTTCAGCCGTGCCAACCGGAAAGCCGCCCAACATCCGAACCCGTTCAGCGATCGCATCTACGCTTGTGCTTAAAATCTGATATTGCTCGTCCCACATCAGATGGAGTGAGCGAAACTCAGGCCCAGTCACATCCCAGTGATATTTTTTGGTTTTAATAATCAGTAGGTAGGTGTTAGACAGATCTTGGTTGAGCAGTTCAGTCACTCCTTTGCGTTGCTCTTCTGTTAAGCCAATGTTTAACTTACGCATTTTATTCACTACTCCAGTTCGGATTCACTTTCCCATTGCAACAAATCTAAATACCGATAACATCGCTCGTAGGGATGAAGCGTCGAGAACTCTAATCAGCCCAATGGAGTCTGTATTTGCTGCTAAAAAAAATAGTATGGAGCGATTCACTGACCCAACAGGTATTTTAATTGAATCTGGGTTGTTATATTTTGACCTGCAACAGAAACTGCCGACTCGGTAAACTTGGGTGGGCCTGCCACGATCGTCGGGTTTCTCGAAAACCCAAACCCTTCTGTTGGCAGCCCCAAAAAATTTCGATTTGCCTGTTTGTCGTTATTTTCGTCGTGCAAGACGGCGATCGCATAACGTCCGGGTGACAATTGTTTAAAGGCGACTTTCATTGGGCTGGTGGTGATCTTCACACACTTTTTCTGCACTGCGTTTGCGCCGTTAGTTGGAAAGCCTTGACTCGTTGAAAACACACTAAAGCAAAGCTGTCCGTTGCGATTTCTCAACCCGCCTACTTCAGCCGTTAAGGTGCTAGACAGCCCAGCATCGGCAGTTGATGCGAGGGTTAAACTTCCTAGAACAATGATCAAACTCAACGAGCGAAAACGTTTCAGCATGTACTTACTTAAAAATTAAGAATAGGAAAACTATACATCTAATGAAACACTACGGCAGAACTTTTTTAACCAAGGGATCAAGACTTCTGCAACGCTAGGATGAATAGGTCGAGTTTTTTAAGAGCGAACTCTTGACTTGGACTACGAGACTGATTTACAAGACTGGGCCAACTTTGACGCGATGGAGTAAACGATCGTGCTGTTGATAGCCCGCATAACGCACTCGAACTAATACTCCCGATTCAGCAGTGCCGCTCATCAGTTGATGACGATGGGGATCATAAGGAATCTCGCTGCCGACTGCGCCGATCGCTTCGATGCCCCACTGTTGAAGAAGTTGCTCGATCGGACGCATCAAAGGCAATAGCTTTGCAGCGCTCAACTGAGGATTTTGTTGGGCTGCGTAAGTGGCGGCTGACCACTGCAACAGCCACGGCTCTAGGGTTTGAAGGCTCGTTTGCTGGAATTCTTGCCAGAGATCTTCTCGCTGCTGCACGAGTTGGGATTGCAGTCGTTGATATTCGCGTTGCAGAGAAGCAGAGTTTTGCGTAGGTTCCTTCTCAGATTCTAGAAAGGTAGTCAGAAGATCGGCAATTGACACCTGCAAGGCTTGACTAAGTTTTTGGAGCGCTTCTAGCCGCATCTGACCAATTTGACCCTGCCGCAGCCGCCTGATTTGTTTTTCAGAAATGCCTGCTTTTTGACTGAGTTCTTTAAACGTAGAAACACCTCTCGATCGCATCAAATCCTGCAACTGAGAGGTGTAATTTAGATGACGATTCATAGCATTATGAGTTGCAGACTAACTCTCTAACTCATAGCTCAAAACTCGTCGCTATTCCAGCAGACTTCTGAGCATCCAGGCAGTTTTTTCGTGAATTTGCATCCGCTGAGTCAGGAGATCGGCGCTGGGTTCGTCATTTGCGTCATCTACGACTGGGAAGATCGATCGGGCGGTTCGCACGACAGATTCTTGCCCTTGCACGAGCAGCCGAATCATCTCTTCAGCTTTGGGAACGCCCGGAGTTTCTTCGATCGAGCTAAGTTTTGCATATTCGCTATAGGTGCCAGGAGCGGGAAAGCCCAGCGATCGAATGCGTTCTGCAATTAAGTCTACGGCAAGCGCTAACTCGGTATATTGAGTCTCAAACATCAGGTGAAGGGTGTTGAACATCGGCCCAGTCACGTTCCAGTGGAAGTTGTGAGTTTTGAGATAGAGCGAATAAGTGTCAGCAAGCAAACGCGATAGACCTTCGGCAATCTCTTGGCGCTTTTGGGGATCAATGCCAAGGTCAATAGGCATACCAGAAGTTTTAGTAGGCATAGGGTTTCTTTAGTTAGTAATGTGTGATTGAAAGTGACTCAACTTTAGGCTAGATGTTTTTGCAGAATCGATCGCGGCGCACGGCGAACTCTGCACAAAATTGTCTCATGCCCCAAACGACTACACGCTTCATAGCGGTGACAGCCCGAAAACCCATAATATTGACCGTCTACTTCTAAGACATCAATGGGTTCTTGTAAACCAATTTCAGCGATCGAGGTCATGAGTGCAGCGACTTTTTCCTGATCGTTTTGTCGAAAGAGCGGACGACGAATCTGGTTAATCGGGACTTCCTGAATTCTAACCATCGTGTTCTTAGTTGCCTTGCCTCTATATCATACTCGTTATGACTATGAGTTGCAAATATTTTAATCTCATCAAGGGTAGATTTCCTGCCCCTTGAGGCGTAAGAAGTGCTAAAAAGTGGTTGTCTCATACGCCGTCCGCTTGCGGCGGAGTTATTGATTATCTTCTTTAAACCAACGGCAATATTTCTCTATAGATCCGCTGTATCTAAGGCGTATATCTACTTTTTCTAATCCTGAGTTCTGCGCTTCCGTAAAAGTTGCTCTACTTAGTTCAGCATTTTCAATAAGAGAAACACCTATAAGTGTTACTTCAGTTTCTCCCATGTCTAATTTCTGATCCAGGAGAGAGTATTGTGTTTCTGCTGTTAGGGTAAGCTCAAAATTTCCATTACTCTCAAAAGATTCTAAAACTTCCAAAGCTTGCTTAGGTGTGTAGAACAAGGAAACCGTACCTTCGGTATGTTCAACTTTCCCCTTCTCTATAGCGTTCACTATTACATCTGCTTGTTCTTCTATCTCAGCAGACATATCCTCTGGATATAAAATGTTAAGGTTAAAAGCCTGATTAACTTTGTCCAGTTTCTCAAGAAATCTAAATGCATTTTCAAACTCTTCCTTAGCAAAGTTACTACTCTTTTCATTAGCTTCTACATCTTTTATCAGAACATCTTCGTCTTTTAATGAAATCACCCTTAATTTGCCGTGTGTGTGAAGTGCCAGCATTAACTCTATAGCAGATTTGGCTTGTTTTACCGGGATAGAGCATAGACTGAATCCTTTGTAAGTGAGAAGAGTATTGTTTCTCTCGAAAGAAGAGACGAATGATAGTTCTCCTTGCAACTGTCCACCAATTATGCAAAATTCTATTTCTTTTGTTCCAATCCTTAAGATACGAAAGTAAGTAAAGGGAACCGTGCAAATAACTTCATTACCCTGTAAAACCTCGACACGACAGGGAATTTGATATTCAGGAACGTTGGGAATCAACTTGAGTGTTGTTAGCCTAAAAGGAGGTGAGCCTATTTCAGGTAATCTCATTTTCCATTGCCAATTGTATTCATCCGGCTCTAGCTCAATCAGTCTACCTTCTTCTGTCAATAGCCTGAATTTTTCTAAACCTCTACTTCCCGATTCCGTATCTGAAAAAACCAAACTTGCAAACTGAACTGCTCCAGCAGATGGTTTAGCAGTCAAAATGACGGTACTACTCTGAGAAGTTTGACTAATAGAGAAGCTAAGTCCTAGGTTTTCTTCTTCTGCTTTAACAAGCAGACTCTGAAGAGCAACTGAAGCGTTTGGTGATTTTGGTTGTAAAAGAAGTGCTTGAGTCTTTCTAAATTCCTCAAGCACTTCATGTCGGAATTGGTCAAGAACTGTTGTATCAATAACCTTTTGGTAGCCAAAGAATTCCTCTATTAGAGTTTGATGCTTTTTTGCTCTCTCCGTTAATTCAATAGCTGTTTGTCTAGAGAGTGCTGGTCTCCAAGTTAGAGCAAATTCAAGCAATTCTCTGCTGAATTGTTTCTTCAAATAACTTTTCAACACATCTTCAGCAATTTCGAGCCACTTTACGGCATGAAGTATAAGATCTTGGGCAGGTGCAGTTAGATCTGGAACAACATAAAAAACTACGCTGGTTGGCTTTTCAGGAATCACCTGTTTATGGCAATTGACATATAGCTTTGCAATTTCAGTGCGAATTTCATTAATACTTACGTTGATTTGATAACGTTTGCACTGAATAAGCTCTATAGAACCATCATCTTTATGCCAAACTATATCTCGACCAGCATCACCTGTTTTTCCATAGTAATAGATGTTGTCTTGCGGATTTTCGCGCAGCAACAGTAGATAGCAGAAGATTTCAAACTCATCTGGACTAAGCATCTGAAAAGGTAGAAAGTGCTGGTTTTTTAACCAAGCAGGTTTTGATCTTGCTTCACCCAAATCTGCCCTGGCGTTTTCTTTTCCACTTATCTTTGCTCTTACCTCTATCATGCTGCTCCTTATCGGCAAATTTAGTCGAAAAATGTATGTGATTAACTCAGCAAGAATGAATCGAGACAGGAGCTATCTAACATCTTAGCTTGCTCTATCCAGGCTTTTATGCTTTGTCTAGTAGGTAAACCTTTTGCTGTAAACGCCCAAATATTTCGCTTGTGTTGAGAAGCATAGCTGATGTGGATGGGTCGATCGCCTTCCATAAAAATACAACAAGTCCAACGGCGATCGCTGTTCCAAAATCCACTCCACAAGGCGATCGCTCTCTAAATCTACAATCCGAAAATCGCAGGCAGCACCGAGGCGACGGGGATTTAAACTAAAGGAGCGACACTTGCGATCGCGTATCGGTACAAAAGAAACATGATCGCCCTTTCCCGCAATGGTATTACCATTCGACTACCCGATGAACGGTGGGAACATATCGTTGAACGACACACCATTCTGGCAGATAAGCAACAGTTTGTTCTCGATACCCTTTCTAAACCCGATCGCATCCTTGCAGGCAACGAAGGTGCGTTAATGGCACTGCGAGAACTAGAACCCGATCGATGGTTGGTTGTCGTTTATCGAGAGGAAAATGAGGATGGTTTTGTGATCACTGCGTTTCCAACTCGAAGAATCAATTCTCTCAATAGAAGGCAGCAACTATGGCCATAGCCAATTTTCAAGAAGCGCAAGACTATCTCAAGTTTTTGCCTGTATTACAAGGCTTGCCCAAACGCCCGTTCCTTTTGCTTTACGACTCAGAAGCTGATGTTCTCTACATTGACTTCTACAGCCCACCAAAATCTGCTAGTGATAGCGAGTTGACAGATAGTGACATTGTGATTCGCTATGACGATGATGATGAAATTGTCGGACTCACCATCCTGAATGCCAGTAAGCGATGAGCGCTACCTCGTCGAGTTGATCCTTGAACTTCTGATTTCTGTAAACGCTTAATCGCTCACACGCCATAAGACGATTACAATCAAAAACGTATATCTTTAGACAGAGAACCGCTTACCATTTCTGCACGAGCGAGGAGCTACCGTGATCAGGACTTTAATCACCTTTAATCGGCTGTCGATCGCAGCACTGACTGCTCTCTGTCTGACTGTTGCAACTCGCCCGGTCAAAGCTGCCACTGATGTAGAGCTACAAATTGGCGTGGTGCAACGGTTTGGAGACAAAGCCAAAGATGTGATGACCTTAAAGGCGGCTCCGGGCGATCGCCTGACTCTGCGGTTTAACACCAACGGTAAGCCGCAAACCCTAATTACGTCGAGCCTGAAGCTAGAAACTGTGATGCAATCTTTGCCAGAGGCTCAGGTTGAAGAACGGGTGGTCTTCAGCACCCATCGCAGTTTTGAGACGGCAGAAGCAAAGGCTGAACAGTGGCACGCCCAAGGCATTGAAGTTGAATTGGCTCAACCCGATCGCTGGCAGGTTTGGGCAAAACGCAGTACCTACAATACGCCGCTATTACGACGGTTATTAGTGCAAAGTTTGCAAGCAAAAGGCATCCAAACTGCCCGGATTGATACCCAAATTCTCAAACAGGTGCCGCGCCCGTCTTTTGTGTTAAATGGCTATCGCTACACGCGAGACCAGCTAGATATCACGGCTGGAAACGGTCAGATTGGAGTCGATCGCGAAAAAGACGATCAGCCGAGTCACACCTACGCCGGGAGTTTGCGACTACAGCCCAATGCTTACGGCAACTCTACGCTCGTCAATGTGGTGCCGTTAGAAACGTATGTGCGGGGAGTTGTCCCTCACGAGATTGGCGGCTGGGCACCTCAACCTGTATTAGAAGCTCAGGCAATTCTTGCCCGCACTTATGTATTGAGAAATCTGCGACGATTTGCGATCGACAATTATCAACTGTGTGCCACGACTCAATGCCAGGTTTATTGGGGAATTGATGGAGCGGTTCCGGCAACGGATCAAGCGATCGCGGCAACGCGCGGTCAGGTTCTCACTTATCAAAATGAGTTGGTCGATGCGCTTTACTCTTCAACAACGGGTGGCGTAACGGCTGCTTTTGGCGATGTTTGGCGCGGTTGGGATCGTCCTTATCTGCGTGCAGTGATCGATTCTGTTAACCCGGTTTGGGATTTAAAGAATCGCAGTCTGTCAAACGAACAGAATTTGCGCGCTTTTATCAGTCAAAAGAAAGGCTTTAACGAAGATGGCACCGATATGTTTCGTTGGCGTTATGACACTACGTTGGCTCAGTTAAATCAAGAGCTTCACTCTTACTTAAAGAGCGTTCAACATTCTCTCGCCAGCTTTAAAACGATTCGGAACTTGCAGGTGACACAGCGATCGTTAGGTGGACGAGTTCTAAAACTAGCCGTCACGACCGATCGAGGCACGATCGAGCTAGAAAAAGATGATGTGTTAAATGCGTTTGAGGCACCTGCCAGCTTGCTGTTTTATTTAGAGCCGCTGGTAGACAAAAATAAAGCGCTTAAAGGTTACGCATTTGTTGGAGGCGGTATGGGGCATGGCGTTGGGTTAAGTCAGGTAGGTTCCTACAACTTAGGAAAACTGGGCTGGACGAGCGATCGCATTCTGAGTTTTTATTTTCCGGGCGCACAGCTACAGCCGATTAACAACTCGATTACGCTGTGGCGCGATCGTTCCTCTCTGCAAGGGCAAGCAAACCCCAACTCAAGAAATAATTAATGCCACCGTGTTAATGTTTCACAGATTGATGCCGCTTTGCGGGGTCCATCCAGTGTTCTAAAAAGCTGAACCCTTGCGATGAAAGCAGCGTTAACGCTAGATAAATGAATGCAACTGCTGCATAGATTTCAAAGGGGCGATAGTTCTCGGCGACAATTAAATTTCCCTGTCGGAATACTTCTTCAAAGCCAATCACCGCGACTAGACTTGTATCTTTGAGCAAGCTGATAAATGTGTTTCCTAAAGGCGGCAACATCCGTCGAACTGCTTGGGGAAAAATTACGTATTGCAGCGTTTGCACAGAGTCTAATCCTAAAGACTGCGCGGCTTCAGATTGACCCGTCTCGATCGACTGAATTCCCCCTCGGACAATTTCTGCAATGTAAGCTGCACTATTGCAGCTAAGGGCAACGATCGCTGCCGTAAACTGATTAAACGTGAAGCTCAACCCGATCGATTGAAAGATGGGTGGAAGCCCAAAATAGATCATAAAGATCTGCACGAGCAGAGGCGTTCCTCGAAAGAACTCGATGTAAGCTCTCGCTGCCCAGCTTAGAGGTTTAATGGTAGATAGACGAGCAATTCCAATCAGTGAACCTGCAATTAATCCTAGAAACACTGAGACAGCAGCGAGTTGAAGCGTAATCAGGGTGCCTTTGAGCAAGGTTGGGAGTGCGCTCAGAATCAGACTTAGCGATCCCAATGGTGGCTTTTTTTGAGCCGTCTGAGCATTGGCAAATGCAGATTCTGGTAATTGAGGCGGTTGGGCATTAAACCACTTCTGATAAATCTGAGCGTAAGTCCCGTTTTGCAAGATGGTGGTAAGCCCTCGATTGACTCGCGACAAGTTCGGAGAGTTGAGCGGCAGCGGAATTCCATAAAACTCTTCCGTTAGCAGTTGCCCCACGACTTCAATGCCCTCAAGATTACCTGTTTTGATGGCATATAACGTCACTGGCGAATCTTGGATTACCGCATCTACTTTGCCATTTTTCAGTTCTTGAAGGGCTAAAACTGCGGCATCAAACGTGCGAATTTTAGCGCCAGGAATCGCTTGAGCCGTCTTTGCTCCGGTTGTGCCAATCTGAACGGCGATCGTTTTCCCCTTCAAATCATCCAAGGTCTTGATGCCTTGAGTTCCTTTCCTGACTGCGATCGCGAGTCCGGCTTTAAAGTAAGGTCGCGAAAAAGAAACCGCCTTCGATCGCGCTTCTGTAATCGTCATCGCGGCAACGGCTGCATCCACCGTGCCTGCTTGCAAAGAAGGAATAATGCCATCAAAGGTGATGTTGCGGAACTCAACCCCAAATCCTGCTGCCTCACCCACCGCCCGAATCAAATCCACGTCAAATCCCTGAATTTCACCATTGGGTGACCTAAATTCAAACGGGGCAAAAACAGGCTCGATGGCAACCGTTAACACTGGTTTCTCTTGCGTTCTGCCCACGCCACCGATGATCAAGACACACAGCAAACTCAACAGCAGCGATCGTAGAAATCGGGTGCCTCGAAACTGAATCATGACAAAAATCTCTATTAGTGGGGAGCGCGAACAATGCAGATCTCTCTAGAATGAGGTATTTGAGCGCGATCATAACTCTGTCTAGAGTCCAATATTCTTCTTTGACATGAAAGCTGCTATGAATTCTTCCCGCGTGATTCAATTTGAACAAGTTGAGAAAAACTACGGTTCCCTAAAAGTTTTACGGGGCATTAGCGGCTATGTAAATCGAGGAGAAGTATTAGCCGTTGTTGGCTCGTCAGGCTGCGGCAAAAGTACGCTGCTACGCTGTCTCAATCGACTTGAAGTCATTGATCGCGGGGAGATCATCGTCAACGAGATGAATCTTTCTCAAACGAGCCTGACCCACAAACAGCTCAGGGAATTGCGATCGAATGTGGGCATGGTTTTTCAGCAGTTCAATTTGTTTCCCCATCTCAGTGTGCTAGATAATTTAACGCTTGCCCCTCGCCAAGTTTTAGGTCAGTCGCACTCTGAGAGCGGAGAACGAGCGCAACACTATCTTAGTCAGGTGGGCTTGTTAGACAAAGCGGCGGTATATCCAGAACAATTGTCTGGGGGACAGAAACAGCGAGTTGCGATCGCCCGCAGTCTTTGCATGGAACCGAAGGTAATGCTGTTTGACGAACCGACCAGTGCCCTCGACCCAGAACTAGTCGGGGAAGTGCTGGAGGTGATGCAGACCCTAGCAGAACATGGAATGACAATGGTTGTGGTAACTCATGAGATTCAGTTTGCCCGTGACGTTGCAGACCGAGTGATGTTTCTTGATCAAGGTCGCGTTGCTGAAGAAGGAATTGCCCGTGAGGTGCTGACTAACCCTCAGAGCGATCGATTGCGGACTTTTCTCAGTCGCATGAGACAAGCAGCCACGATCGACGATGAATAGCGTCTCGACATAAACAATGCTCAAATATAAGCCTTACTTATCTCTAGCATCAGAGAACCTGTATAGATGATCGTATACATTGCTTAACAAAGGGGTTAATGTAATGACATACATCCCGTTCCACTCGGAACACACAACCCGTAATTATTCACCATGACGACCACCATTCAAAGACGCGAAAGCGCAAATCTCTGGGAGCAGTTTTGCTCCTGGGTCACCTCCACCGAAAACCGCTTGTATGTCGGCTGGTTTGGAGTCCTAATGATTCCTACCCTGCTGTCTGCAACCATCTGCTTTATCATCGCCTTCATTGCTGCCCCTCCGGTCGACATTGACGGCATCCGTGAACCCGTCGCTGGCTCCTTGATGTTTGGCAACAACATCATCTCTGGCGCGGTCGTTCCTTCCTCGAACGCGATCGGCTTACACTTCTACCCAATTTGGGAAGCCGCCTCATTAGACGAGTGGCTCTACAACGGCGGACCTTATCAACTCGTGGTCTTGCACTTCCTGCTCGGCATCTTCTGCTACATGGGACGGGAGTGGGAACTGTCCTACCGCCTGGGGATGCGTCCTTGGATCTGCGTTGCCTACTCTGCCCCTGTTGCAGCGGCAACCGCAGTCTTCTTGATCTACCCGATCGGACAAGGCTCGTTCTCGGACGGCATGCCCCTGGGCATTAGTGGCACCTTCAACTTCATGTTGGTGTTTCAAGCTGAGCACAACATCTTGATGCACCCGTTCCACATGCTGGGAGTCGCTGGAGTCTTCGGCGGTAGCTTGTTTAGTGCGATGCACGGTTCGTTGGTGACCTCCTCGTTAGTGAGAGAGACGACCGAGAACGAATCGCAGAACGCGGGGTACAAGTTTGGGCAAGAAGAAGAGACGTACAACATTGTGGCCGCGCACGGCTACTTTGGGCGGTTGATCTTCCAATATGCGTCGTTTAACAACAGTCGCTCCTTGCACTTCCTCCTCGGCGCTTGGCCCGTCGTCGGCATTTGGTTCACGGCGTTGGGCATCAGCACGATGGCGTTCAACCTGAACGGGTTCAACTTCAACCAGAGCATCATTGATTCGCAGGGACGAGTGATTAGCACTTGGGCGGATGTGATCAACCGAGCGAACCTGGGGATGGAAGTGATGCACGAGCGGAATGCCCACAACTTCCCGCTTGACCTAGCATCGGGCGATGTGGCACCTGTGGCTTTGTCTGCGCCTGCTATCCACGGTTGAGCTTTCCTTGGTAGAATCGGTCTGACATAGAAAAGCCCTCCACTTGCGTGGAGGGCTTTTTGCTGGGACGCGTCAGAGATTTCGTTCAGCGATCGCCCTCTAGCTTTAACCTATTAATAAATAGTGATGTGCTGGTGGAACATTTTTCTAATAATCAAGTCTCTCTTAAGAGTTGAGAAAGGCTTGACTAGTATCGCTACTCTATAACCTCATGGATCGCAGCTTGATTCAATTCCATACTAGCTAGGCTTAACATGAACGTTTTACTTTTGTATCCTCTCTTCCCTAAAAGTTTTTGGTCATTTGAGAAAACGCTGGCATTGCTTGACCGGAAAGCAATGCTGCCACCCTTGGGGTTAGTCACCGTTGCTGCAATGCTGCCACAAGAGTGGAAGTTTAAGCTAGTCGATCGCAATGTGTCTCTAGTCACAGAAGCGGAATGGGCTTGGGCAGATTTAGTAATACTTTCTGCCATGATTGTGCAGAAAGAGGATTTGCTCGATCAGATTCAAGAGGCAAAGCGTCGGAACAAGCAAGTTGCTGTGGGTGGACCTTATCCAACCGCACTGCCAGACGAAGCAAAGCTGGCAGGCGCTGACTACTTGATTTTAGATGAGGGAGAAATCACGCTGCCCTTATTTATCGAAGCAATTGCACGAGGCGATCGTTCTGGCATATTTCGATCGGATGGGGTTAAACCAGATGTGACCCAAACCCCGGTTCCCCGATTTGACTTGCTCGAATTTGATGCTTACGCTGAGATGTCAGTTCAGTTCTCGCGGGGGTGTCCTTTTCAGTGTGAATTTTGCGACATTATTGTACTCTATGGTCGCAAACCTCGAACCAAAACTCCTGAACAACTGTTGGCAGAACTCGATCGTCTCTATGAACTCGGCTGGCGACGCAGCATTTTTATGGTAGATGACAACTTTATCGGTAATAAGCGTAACGTCAAACTCTTTCTCAAAGAACTCCAGCCTTGGATGATAGAACATCACTATCCTTTTTCCTTTGCTACAGAAGCCTCTGTTGATCTCGCGCAGGATCAAGAACTGATGGATTTGATGGTACTCTGCAATTTTGGTGCTGTCTTTTTAGGCATTGAAACCCCAGATGAAGATAGCCTCGCCCTGACTCAAAAATATCAGAACACACGAGATTCGCTCAGTGACGCAGTACATACCATTACTCGCACGGGGCTACGAGTCATGGCAGGATTCATTATCGGGTTTGATGGAGAAAAACCAGGAGCCGGGGCGCGCATCGTTAAATTTGTAGAAGAAACGTCCATTCCGACGGCGCTGTTTAGCATGCTGCAAGCGCTCCCCGATACGGCACTTTGGCATCGACTTGCAAAAGAAGGCAGGTTACGCAGCAAGTCTGCCAACATCAATCAGACTACCTTAATGAACTTTGTGCCAACCCGACCTCTAGAAGGCATTGCTCAAGAATATGTTGAAGCATTTTGGCAGTTGTATGATCCTGAACGGTTTCTCGATCGCACTTATCGTCACTATCGTCTTCTAGGAGAAGCAACCTATCCTAATAAGGGCAAAGCAACCCGAAAGAATGTGAATTGGATCATGATCCGGGCGCTCTTGACGATTTGCTGGCGGCAGGGCATCGTTCGCAAAACTCGCTGGCAGTTTTGGCGCAACCTGGGGAGTATGTATCGTCATAATCCCGGAGGAGTGAGCAGTTATTTAGCGGTCTGTGCCCAAATTGAGCATTTTATAGAATATCGCCAGATTGTCCGTGATGAGATCGGGGTTCAGGTAGATGAGTTTTTGAAAGGAGAGGTTGAGCTTCGACAGCAAAACGTTACAAAAGCCGTTGCCTAGAAGATGTCTCATCACTCATTATAAGAAGCCCAGAAGGGACAAACTCAGTTCCTTCTGGGCATAATACAAAGCTTAGATCCTGTCCTCGAAAGTTAGCCTTTTTCTTCAATTCCACAGGCATTTAAATCTTGAAGTGTACGTTCGAGATCGGTGGTCAACTGCTTTGCTGCCAGTTTAGAAGATTGAGAACTGTAATCAGCCACCTTAAGCGGGGCACCAATGCAAACCCTGACCGTTGATCTCCAGGGAACTGAAGGGCAGCTATAAGAGATATTAATGGGTACGATCTGAATTCCCAGACCAGCCTGGCTTGCTTCTGATTGCAGAGCTAGACGCGCCAGACCAGGTTGCAGTCGATTGAGCTTACACGATCGGTTTCCCCGCAAGTCGCCCCCCTCTGGAAAGATCACCAACACCTCCCCGTTTTGCAGCAACTCAACACTATAACGAAGACTGGCGATCGCGGGATGGTTTGTGTTGATCGAAAACCCTCCCAACCGTCTAATAAACCAACCCTGAAGTCCCCTCACTTCGTCTGCCGTCACCATGAACCGTAATGTCCGTCCTGTGATGTCTTGACCTGCGGCGTAAGGCACCATGAAAGCATCCCACCTCGAACGATGCGTTGGAGCTAAGATTACCGGGCCTTTCGCCGGAAGATGCTCTCGACCTGATACTTCGATTCGTCGAAAATAGAACGGAAGCAATCCATAGCGCCCCATTGGGTAGACTAGAGAAGCCAGCCAAGGTGAGAGACGAGAACTCGCAAAATTCGCCTTTGCATTCATTGGGGGATGGGAAGCGTTTCTACCAGTCCTTTTATTCTGCTTGATCGTCAAGTGATTTTCATCGACCTGACAGTTTGTTGGCAAAACAACGTCAGCCGCTTTTGGATGCGTGGAAGGGCTATCACAATCGGAATTCAGCGAGGTCATGGGGTTGAGCGAGATCATGAGCGCAGTAGGAAACGAGTAGAGGCTTCGTAAAGCGGGTAGACATACCCCTTGTTTTTAACTTAATAGGTTTTGTAATCCTTGCGTTTTCTGAGAGGACACTTCTAGGGGTGGCTATTTATGTGAGTCTACATCGTCATTTCTAGGGATTTGAGTCTAGGGGTTGACAAACCCAGGGCGATCCGCTAACGTGATTAAAGTGTGAAATACGCCCCCATCGTCTAGAGGCCTAGGACACCTCCCTTTCACGGAGGCGACGGGGATTCGAATTCCCCTGGGGGTATGCAGCTAAATGTAAGAAGGGCAAGACTTTTAACGGTCTTGCCCCTCTTCTTTTTTTGCGGTTTCTTGCCTCACTGGTGGGCGCGGTCGATCGTCTCGACTCAATATCAACTCATAGGCGCGCTGGTGAATGGTGGCATTGATCCATCGATGATAGATGCGTTCATGCACCTCACGAGAATGTCCCATCTGTTTGGCTGCTAACCCAATGTCTAGCCCGTATTCCAGCGTTCTGATTGCCCATCGGTGACGGAGATCATAGAGATGAAAGGGCAAGCCGAAATCACTAAAGTAGGCGGTTGCACTATGCCCTACCCGATCGTTGGTTCGGTCTAGCTGGATGTTGGGCAGCCGCACCAGGGAGAGGTCGAATTGCTCGAACCATTCAGGGTGAAATGCCCAGACTTGACGGCTCCCAGTCTTAGTGTCGTTCTCAACCCAGAGAATGCGATCTCCAAGCCTCAGCTGAGGCAGGTCAAGTCTGAAAGCCTCATGGGGTCTGAGTCCGTATGTTGCCAACATTCCATAAACCCATTTCCAGTTAGGATTTTTGAGGCGATCGTACCAATCAACAATTAGATCGTCACTGGGAATATTGCGAGGGGAAACGCTTTTAGAGGAGTACTTTCCTTTGTAGGGTGAGGGGTCATAGTTGAGTTTTGCAAAGTGGGCAAGCTGTCCAGCTACCATACAAGCTCGGATGCGAGTGCGAGTATTAACCTCGGTTGATATTACTAACTTATGCAGCAGTTTAGGAGTTAGATTCGCTTCTGGAGGAAGGAGTTTTAGCATTTTCCAGTACTCTGTTCTCCAGGTGGTTTCAGAGCTACCACGCTGGAAATAATCCTCCTTGAATTTCTCAATCCAATAACTACAATTGCGCTGCATTTCTGATAGAAACTGGCAGTAAAAACGCACGAAAAAGTACGTCGATCGTGGATACGATGACGGAATAACTATTAATTTGAGTCTCTGCGACAGGTAGCCGCTATTGGCTATCTGTTTCGCCTATGCTCAGGCTCGTCAGGCAGAACGCTTACTCCTGAGTGCGTTCACCGTCTCGTCTCAGGAGATAGTCAAACAGTCGATCCATGCGTTCGATCGCGGCGTTGATCGAGGTTATTGCGCTGTCGGTGTGCTGCATATATTGCAGTTGCACATCTGCTAAACGATCGACGGCTTGCATGGTGGATCTTAACTGTTGCTGATTTTCAAAGGTGATATCAACTAATCGATTTAGAGAAACTTTGACATCAAGCATGTCAACTTCTAAAGATTCAACTCGATCTGTGAGATTGTTTGATTGTTCTGGATTGTTAGACATAATAGAAAGGTGATTTTAACTGTTTTGTTTTTAATCCCCTTCAGACTGGAATCTGAAGGGGATTTTTAACGGGCGCAAGTTGTGAGGAAAGGACGATCGCTAACTACTCAGGTAGTAACCGCAATCGACCTTTTTGAATTAGATGGTTGAGGCGTGATATCAGGGGTAGCGGTGACCTGAAACCGAACTTCTTAACCATCGCACTCGAACTAACTTGCGCGGAACCTTCCATCACCAGGTTATGCAGAAAATCTAAAACGGCTGCCTGTGCGCTGGTGAGTGGGGTATCAGAATGTAGAATTTCAACCTCTACTGAATCGATTGAAATTTTCATTTGTGATCTTCCCTCCCAATGATTTTGATATCAGCATAACGGGTGGACTCGTAGAAAGTCTCGTTCTCTTCTTGAGTGGAGTAACCTACTCCGCCAGCATCTCGATTAACGGCTTTGCCATCAGAGCGATCGTGACTAGACTGATTGTGATCCTCGTCAAAATTGCCCCAGTCTGAGATGTTAGAGCGCGGGTCTACACCCTCTTTGCAATTTTTGGCGATGTAATCTCGCGCATCTTCTCCGGTGTCATCCTTAGCGAATGAGTCGCTGTCGTCACCGCCGCCAAAAAGGAAGTTGAAAATTCCCATTAGTTTCGAGCCTCCATAGAGACAGCCCGATCGCCGCTGTAATTCACAATGACAAACGCACCGTTAGAACGCTCAAACCATTCTGAATTGCCATTTGTATAAGAGGGGGCACCGAAGCGCCGCCGCATGGCGTGGAAGGATTGTGGGAATCTCAGATGATTCATCGCATAGACTTCTGAATCTGTGATTCCACCAAAGGAGCTATATACAGTGGCTCCTGACCGTAGTGCTGAGTTGATGGGGACATCTGGGAACTTGGTAGTAGGAGGTCGATTATCGCCACCTAACCCGTTGACAGCATTCTTGAAAATGTCTCCGAAGTCGTCGTAGGTCATGGAGATCGCAGCGGGTGCCACAATCAAGATCGATGCTGCAACGATCGCACTGAGCGATCGTCTGTGTGCTGAAAGTTTCATAATGTAAGTGCCTCTCTTTGGGGTAAAGCCAGGGCGGGAGTGTCGAGCTGCAAGCCCTGGCTGAGAATTTGAACGATTAGTTAGTGACCTCCTATCGGTGATCGTCTAGCGCTGAAGTGTAAGCAGATTACGCTTCAGCGCTTTTGTTTGGAGACCTGTAAGTTTCATTGAAAGCTTCAACCAACTCATCAATGGTTAAGCCAGACGCATCCATGATCAGCTTTGTTTGAAAGAAGGTTAGGCGCGGCACCTGAACCCCTCTCTCCCAATTGCTGACGGTAGATATGGTGACACCAAGAAGGTCGGCAAACTGTCGCTGAGTCATCCCAGCTAGCTTTCTAACGTTCATCAGGTTTAAGGGTTGATCATTCTCTTCACTCATATTAGAGTTAACTCGTATGAGAGTCAACTTTTATTGATCAACTCGTATACGGCTCACTAAACAACAATATGCAGCGCAAAGCCCACACGTTCAGCACGTGTTGTCTAGTTGCCTAGGAGTTTTGTTTAGAGGTATGCAGCGCCCCTAGTGTGAATCCCCATTCTTCTATAGCGCTGCCGTCTCCCAATGATCGCTCAAACCCTTGCCCCTTGATCAATCCAGCCATTTTTAGGAGAGCCAATGACCCAAAACAAACCGATCAACGACTTCATCGCCTCTTTTATTCCTCAAACCGAGGGAGGCGAAGAACTGATTCTCAAACTATTCCGATCACTTCCCGTAGAGCGGCAATCAGCCGTCTTAGCCGAGCTTCACGCGCTGCTGGCAGACGACGGCGACAAAGCCAAGTTCGCTCAACTGAGGAGCTTAATTGATTCGTGGGAAAACCCCAGCACATAAAAAAGCGATCGCTCTCCCCAGACGGCAGTGCGATCGCCTTCAATACTTTATTTCTTATCACCTAGAGGATATCGCATGACACCGCTAATGCAGCTAATTTCGTCACTCACCGACGATGAGAAAATTCAACTGATCAGCATCCTCTCAGAAAAAATGCTCTATCCAGAGACGATCGACGCTGCCAAGCGATTGATTCGAGCGATCGTCAACCACATCTAAACAGCAAAAAACCTGATTGCGGCTTCCAAGGGCTTCCAATCAGGTTTTTGGGTTATGCATACCCGCTATCCAGTAGACCGCGTTTACTGGGCTTTTTTGACAGCAAATACACGTAAAACAGTGAGATAAAACGATGGTAGCAGATTTCATTCCACCGATCCGAGATGGCATTTCAGACCTCGAAATTCAAACACGACGGGAGGTCGAGGGACAGATTCTATCGGCAGGCTTAAAGCAGACCTATGACAACGCCTACGGCAAATTTGAGTTAGCAGCGTATGCAAGGTCAATGGGGATTCCGATCGAGACGGTCGAACAGATCGCCCAGGAGCTTGCCTATCGTCAGATGAAGATTGACTTAGAAGAGTCAGAGTTTGTCGGCATGGTTTCGCAGGTTCGCAAAATTGAAGCACTGCCAGACGCGGGGTTTCGAGAATGGAAACTGAGCAAGCTCTCCAGGCGATATAAATTGTCACGAAGCGAGATGATGAATGCCTATAACAAAGCCCTCATTCATCAGTCCGCACTCACCCCGATGTCACTGAGCCAACTTAAAGAAGCCTTTGGTCAGTCGGTACAGTGGACGGTTCACGGATGGTTTCCAGCCGGGGTGACGATGTTGATCCACGGTCACGGGGGCACCGCAAAAACGTTGTTTCTCTATGAAGTGGCAGCGGCGATCGCCAAAGGTCAGCCGTGGAATGGCTACCCCGTCTCTCAAGGTGAAGTCCTAATTCTGCAAGCCGACGAGCCGCCTCACATCACCCACGAGCGACTCGAAACCCTAGAGATCACCGACGATGACCCGCTCCGCGTCTTTCCCGGATGGCAAGTCGAGGCGATGCCACAACTAGAGGCTTACCTCTCAAAGAACCCCGTCAAATTCATCCTGGTAGACTCCAACACCTCAACCAATCGCAACACCTTGATCTCGGAGAACGATGTTGAATATGCGCGGCCCATGCTGCAACTGTCCGATCTGGCATCACGGCACGGCTGCACAATCTGCGTCATTCACCACTCCAATGCCAACGGAGACGCGAGAGGCACCAAAGCGCTGCACAACTCAGTCTCAGAAGTCTGGGCACTGAGCGTCAGCAATGAAGCCACAGGCGAACGCCTCATCCGCATCCAAAAAAATCGAGTTGGACGGGCACCAGGTCGCTACAGATTTGACTTCGACCCCACTGCCAACAGCTTCACCTATCAAGGGGAAGCTGGCGACGAAAACAGCGATGCAGCCAGCACAGAGAAAAAGATTGAGCTATGGCTAAACGAGGATGAGCATCGAGGCGTTCCCTACGAGGCAGAAGAACTTGCCCACGAATTGAAGATCAACATCAACACAGTGCGAAAGCTTCTCTATGAGCTTTGGGCAAAAGGGATAGTTCAACGAGAGAAGAAGGGCAAGAAGTTTTTATACCACGTTGGAAATTTGCCGCAAGAATATCCAACTGATCGCAAAATATTAACTGATCGATTGAATTCTCCAACTGAGCGATGGGGTCGATCAGTTGGAGACCCCTGTGTTTCCAACGGTTTCGAGCCAACTGATCAACTGATCGATGAAAATGGCGATTTTTCACTAATGCGAAACGCCAAAAACGCCGATCAGTTGATCAGTTGGGATGAAAAGCAGACTGAGCAAGAATCTACAACTGATCGGTCAACTGATCGGCTCAAAAAGCCAACTGATCAGTTGGCTCTTATTGACAATGCCGATCACTTGGATGATCACTTAGTGCAAGTCGGTGATGTCGTAATACCGAACACTTCCGCTACGTGGAGCCGTCGTGGAAGCACTAGGATCGATTCTAAAGAATTGCCACCGAGCAAGAAGTCTGCACTGGTCATCCCTATCAACGAGATGGGGTCAGTCATGTTTGACGAATTGCGGCAGCCGAGCAGGGTTGTAGCGATCTTGGGCGACGACGATCGCGTGAAGGTTCGCAACCAGGTGACGGGTAGAGATAGCGTGTTTGAGATCAACGACGTGCAGATTTATGCGAAAGCAGACCGACAGATGAAATAGCGATCGTCTGGAAAGGTCGATCGCCCGGTTGGGATAAATAGGGAAATCCCCCGCAGGTAGCTCTGAGAGGGATTATGCTGTTTCTCCTTGATTTACTATGCCCTTGCAATCTGCCATCTTCACACCACGCGAGATCGCCTGGTGCTTTGTGATAGTGATTTCGTCTATCTATTCACTATTCTTGTTGATTAATGCGGCGTATGATGAAGCCGCTCGGAACCCAACCCCACGACGGTACAAGCGACGAAAGATTAGAAAAGGAGAGTTCAACGAACTTGATAACTTGGGGGTGCCGATGGAAATTCTTGCACTGACTCACAATAGAGAAACGGCTTATCGACTCTACAACGACGTGAGATGGCGCTACTCTGCTCAATCTGCTCAGTGGATTTGGGACAAGGTTAAATGGGACATTATTCGCGATCGGCATTGACGATTTAAACATCCGGTTGAAATTTCCACCGGATGTTCTGCTAAATCCGCAGAAGTCCCACGAGGGAATGGGGTTTCTAGCGATCGACGCTAACGATAGAATCACTGTTCCAGGGTTTGTAGTTTCGTACTACAAACCCTTTTTAGTCCGGTTTTAGTCCATCGGTGTACTACATGGGTAGTTCTGGGATTACTGAAGACAATCCCTACCAGATTAAAAAATGACTGCTATCACTATCGCTACTGACATTCCTAGCTCGATCGTCACCCTTGAACAGCTCCACGCTTGGAGTGGGTTGACCCTCTCGCGCATCAATCCCTCTCTCGCAATCCTAGAGGCTGAAAACTTTGCCCAGTACGTGATGCAATCTGGCATTTTTAGCGCGGCTGACAACTCTAATCGGCTGCTCACTCGTGCGTCCCTTGCGCTCGATATGAACTACATCAGCGATCGTTCTAAAAAGCTGTGGATGTTTGCAAACGAATTTTCTGCTGTGGCAATCCCTGCTGCATTTAAGGGGAACTGATGGCAGGACCCGCTAACGATCCTTCTAGCCAATCGGCGATCGAGAGATTTAGAGACACCTACAATCAGCCAGCAGCCAACGGAAACGATGGATACTTCAAGGTTCCAAACCGTACCCCGCCGCCACCGCCGCCATTCTCTCCCCCCAAACCTCAGAAGATTGTAGAGAATTCGTACAGTCGAGAGCAACGATTTGGGCAGGGGTTTACGTCCGGCCGTTCCCTCAAAGACAATCCGGGTTTTAGAAACCCGATCTCCGCCAATCAAGGCAACCTCCCGACCTCTGGAGGGGGGCAAAGCCTAGCACCCCAAGCGCCGATCACCCGTGCTGGAGGGGCTGCCGGATTTGCGAGCGGAATCGGGCAAAATGTTGTGCAGGGGGTTGCCCAACAGGGTCCAAATTATCTAAATCCCAGCAATCCGAACGGCATTTTTGCGCCCGATCCTAGATACGTAGCAGCAAAAAAATCATGGGAGCGACAATCTAGCCTACCGCCCGGTTTTTCAATGGGCCCTAAGGGATCGACACCCAACCCTTTAAGCCCTGATTTTTGGAATCCACTAAATCCGATTAGCCCGTTCAACGAGCGCAGTCCCTTCCACCCGTTTGATGTCTTTGGCAAGGAGGATATGTGGGAGGGTCACCGACGTGGTGATAACTACTACCCAGATGAGCAAATGGGTCCCCAGCAAAACTTCAAAGAGATGGGCCCACTCAGCCCGAATTCTGTAAGGGCACCCAACGCCACGGGCAACGCACCCCGAAACACGAATCTCCCCCCGTGGCTCGATCCATTTAAGGACACCTCAAAAACTGGGGAATCGATCCCTGAAAATAGCGGCAAACCCAATGCTGAGTCTAAGCGATGGTTTCCTCGCCCAACTTTGATCAGGGTTTGGTCGCCCAACAATGGCCGCTACGTAACGATTGGGGCGCTCTCTTATAGCGTTACGGAGGTGCCCAAACATCTATATTCAGGGCCTCCCCCTGTGCTGAGTGCGAGAAATAGTAACTTCACCTATCTCCGAGACGGAAAAGACGGATACACGATTGAATGGACATACGTTAAATCTACCAATCCGGTAGAAATAGGTACAGGCAGCATTGTTATCGAGCCGTGGACACTTCAGAATCTTGGGCCCAATCCAGCCGAGACAACGCCCAATCCAGGAGTACCCGAAAATCGCATTCCAGAAACCAATCAGCCATTCTTTCCTCCCCTCCCTAAATATCTAGACGATGTAGCGCAGCCTTACCCCCCAACAATTCTTGACCCTAACGATTTCCGATCGCCCAAGAATCAGCCACTCTCCCCCATGTTCCCCCCGGAATTGGCACCGATTCCTAAGCCGCTCGATCCCCTTCAAAAGCCTGAAACACCTTTGGCACCGGGAACCCAACCCACAAAACCGCCTGAAGATGATACGGTTCCCAAGGTTCCGCCGTTACCCTTCAACCCGCTTCAATCACCAGCGCCGCCTAACCCGATTCAAGATCCTCCACCCTTTGAGCCGGGGCCGGTGAATCCTAATCAACGGCTGAACGATCGGGGCATCTTCCCTGCAACTAAGGCAACCATCACACCGACCGTTTCGGGTAGCCCACTCTCACCCGATGTCGAAATCGGTGGCGATCCGGTTCGGCTAGTTCCCCCATCTCCCAAAATCACTAAGCCACCGACAACGACAGCCCCAGAGACCCCTGAGCAAAAGAAAAAGGATGAGGAGAGAACCCTACCTTTCCCGCTACTTCCGCCTATTTTTCCGAAACCGACTGGGCCCACTGGCACGATCGACCCGCAAACGGCTGACGATATCACCAAGAGCAAGAATCCGCCGCCTCCACCTGTGGGCACTAAGCCCAAATGTCAGGACGGCTGTATGGCGGGGTTAGAGACGGGGCAACAGTCAATCCTAGACAAACTTAATGGGAACGGTAACGGCTTAAATGTTGGATTGAATGCGGCTGAATTAGGATTGTTGAACACCATCAATAACAAGATGGGTGAGCAACTTATTGGAGGATTAGCAGGAAAACTAACAAGATTTAGTAAGTGGATGCAATTCGATAGGATTATGAATGTGTTCATCCTGATTGGTGTTCTGCATAACGCCGCAATGCTATCCAGATCAGCAGCGGAAACAATCGGTGAACTCACATCGCAAGCGCTAACCGTAATTGGAATTAAAGGCGATGACAATCAACCGATTGATGTAAATGAAATCATTGGGAAACAAGCCAACGTGTTTATGAGTTCAATACTAGGAGAAACCGTTTGGAACGGAACTAAAGAGAGTTGGCAGAAAGCAAATAGGATTATTTCTACTGCTAGTAACATTATCTCAACAGTCCGTTCAATTGCAGATAGTACAAGAGACGTAATGGAGTGGACAGCAGAGAATACAGGCAAAATCGGAAATGCTCTCAAACGTTGGCGTGTTGTTGGCGAAAATGCTTACAAGTGGATGCCCGAAAGAGTTACAGCACAAGGAAAGTGGCATCGAAGTATCGACAAGGCTGTTGAAGGTATTCAATCTGTTGAGGATGCTGCTAGTTCTCTCGCTGGTGCAGTTGGTAATGTCCGCTCGATTCAAGAAGATTTCACAGAAGTGAAGGAACAAAAGGCAAATTTTGACAAAGCACTTAAGGAGGCAACTCCGAAAAGCGGAACAGAAAACGATGCAACAAAAGCCAAAGCAACCGCAGAAAAAGCCGCTAGTGCGTCACCTGTTTTAGCAGTAACAGATCGTGCGAAAGGAGATGCACCGTAATGCCGTTACCGAACGATTACAATGCAGCCGAACATCTGCAAGACACAATCAAACGAGTCTATAACGGTGAGGTTCGTGAATGGTTCGCAGATGTCATTGGAGAACAGTTAGATCTCTCTACACCACGCGCTAGTTTAAAGACGGCTTGCACACATCAGGAGGCAGATAGCACCGACATGACAGTTTCGCGACAACTACTTTTTGACATGGTGATTAAGCAGACGTTTAAGACAGTTAGCGGCGGCTCTGAACGAGATTTAAACTACACAATCTTGAGAAAAACAAAGCCGATTTTAAAGCTTTATTTCTTGGAAGATCATATCGATACTGACCCTGACTATCGGCAAGTTGAAGGAGTTATCGGTGTCCGATTGATGGGTCAAACTAGCACCACTTTGAGCAAGACAGAAGCGATCGCCTATGGCAACAAAGTAAAAACCCTGTTCGGCACTGGCAAGGGTTTCTCGTGGAAGAAGGGGAAAGAGATGTGTAGCTACAGCGATTGGGCTAAGGGCTATCAGCTACAGCTATTAGTCCGAAACGAGACGGAAGGGAAGCGGATTGTAGAGCAGGTTCTCGATATTCAAGGTCATTCCCCTGATTGGGAATTTCTGAATATGTCAGTCAACTCAGAACCCTCTCAGGCGTTCCCGACCATTCCACCCAGGGAGACAATTCTAGGGAAATCCCACAAATTATCTCGACGGCGACCCATTTCTGAGGTCTTCTTTCAACACGCCTCGATCAAATTGGCAGGGTTGCCGAAACCCGTCTACATCTACGATCGGTCGGGTCGAATTCCTGACGCATTGGTTCATCGCTGAAACTCTGTTTGTCCCAGCCATAGCGCGAAAAGGTTTAACCGTTCCGCAATTTGCTATAGCGGTTTTCGAGTGAGTAAAAGGCTAACTAGATTCACAACTGCAACCCCATTACTCTCACGGTTACTGACTTATGCCTAGACAACGTTTTTCAGCAGTGCTGCGCGGATATCGCGGTCAAGCTGCACGGGATAAATTCATTCAGCACTTACAGGGACTAGGAACGCAAGGCGACAACATCGGCACCAAAGGCAACCGCCCCCCATCAATCGACCTCTATATCGAGCCGTTTGCTCTGCCCCTTGGGACAAACACGCTCGTTAAAGTTTCAGCGTTGCGTCCTTCATGGGATTTGCTCAAAGGCGGCTCTGAGGTTTCGAGCCGGGTCAAAACAGTATTAAGTGGCTCCGAGGTTTCGATCAAGCTGTCTCGTTACTCAGCCGCTCGTGTCGTGCGTCGTCAAACCACAGGCACGACGGGCACTGCAAAAACTTCTAAGCTCACTGGATTGAAATACCTGCACTACAACACCGAAACCGCGTCCGTTCCTTTCGGAAAGAAAACGGGCGATCTCGGTGCGTTTGCAGTGTTTCAGGAGATCTCAACCCAGAACGAAGGTTCGTCTACAAACCTCAAATACACTTTTATTGACGAAAACGTCTAATGCACGTCTTAGAACCGTTTCTACCTGATTTGAACCTCACGCCAGATCACTCCCTCTCGGACATCGAGGCTGAATGCAAAGCCCTTTCACAAGTGCAGCGCATGACATCGGACTTTCTGAGAGGTGAGCTAGACCTGGACACGCTCGACGATTGCCTGTTTGGTTATGGCGTTGATCCGAACGAGTATTGGGGCATCGTTGAAGACAACGTTGACGCTGTGATCGAGTCAGGGACGGCTCTAGAGGATCAACATCTGATTGTGATTGCGCGATGAGTCATCCGGTTCTGTCGCTCAATAATGTTGAGAATTGGCAACTGTTTCACCGTCAGATTTATCGCTCTCAGGAGTCAGTCAACCAGGGAAGGGTCAGGGGACACATCCCGATTCCGCCCCAGACGTTGCCCCTTTTGAGCGATCGCAACATTTTGGCGGCGGGCTGCCACAGCGATAAGGCTAAATCAACTTGGTTCTCAGGCGGTTGGCTGACTCCGGTAGTTGCTTGTGGGGGGGAATTTCTAGAGGCTGATTTTGGCTTCTACCGCTTGCCGCTTAACTCCGTGCGGTTGATCATCATTCCTCCCATTGCCCAAAGCTATAAGCTTCGATTCCAAGTCCCGGCATGGTTTGAGGAGATTTCTTTGAGCATTTACCAGTACATCGGAACTGAAACAGACAGCACGGAAGACTTGATCCGCGAATTGCAAACGCAAATTAGCCAACCTTAAACACTTTTCGCCATGCCCATTTCTTCGGGCAATAGCCCAAATTCAGCACCCAAAACGAAACCGATTCGTAAAAATGCAACGGCATCTAGAGGGGTGAGTCGCCTACTCGAAACGAATATCAAGCGAGTTGGAGCAACGATCGTCAATCACGCCAATACCACGCTGTATCTCGACTTCGATGCGACTGTTTCCGATAGTGATTATTGGATCGCGCTTCCTCCAAACGCGCTCTATGAAATGCCTTACAGCACGGGTGAAGAGATTTATGGGACGTGGGTTTCTGGCGACATTGTTGAAGGCAAGGCTTTGATTAGAGATTTTATTGAGGTCTAGAGAAAATGGCACTTTTCAACCCGATGGCGATCGCGGCTCCATCAAGCAGCGCTGCGATCGGAACACCCACAACCGTTGCATCTGCAATTACCAGCAATATTCTTCTAGCGACAAATGCAGCTAGAAAGGGATCGACTATATACAACAGCAGTACTTCAAGGCTCTATATTGCACTTGGTGCAGTCGCCACTACTTCGGCTTTCACCGTTTTTCTGGAACCAGGCGGATATTATGAAACGCCTTTTTGGTTCACCGGAACAATTCACGGGATTTGGACGGCTGCGAACGGCAATGCGTTGGTGACGGAGCTGACCTAATGCCTGTTAGCAATCCCTATCAATCCGGATCAGGGACGGTTGATGCTGCAAACGTAACGAACCTGCAAGAGTATGTTGTAGATTTTGTTGCTCAAGCGTTGCAATCCTCGGATCTCACGGTTAACTACGATGATGCCGCCGGGGTCATTCAGTTAACGGGCAACACGAACAACCAGGGCTTAGTCTGGCAATCGATCACGACTAACACCACACTCAGCCCCAATTACGGCTATTTTGTGGATCTTTCTGCAAGTCCTGGTAACGCCGATCTCATTCTTCCTCCTAATCCAGTACCGGGGCAGGTGATCAGCCTCATCTATATCGGTGCTACCTCTTTGCTCAAAAAGGCGATCGTTCGTCGGAACGGCCAGCCGATCAATTCGGCCGCGATCGACCTACAGCTTTACACCAAAGATCAGCGCCTCACGCTTACCTATGTCAGTGCTGCTGTGGGATGGTTTGCGGAGAGTGCGCGGGCGATCGAGGCGTTTCAACCAAGCGTTGTTTTATCCCGTCCAGCGTCAACTACCTCTGCTCAAAATGGGATTCTGAACTATCTGGGAACCAATTTAAACACGGGCACCTATCTAAACCCGTTCTCACCCTCTACGAACCCGCTTCGACCCAGGCGCGCTATATTTTGCGCTCGATTGGGATGGACTAATGTAAATCTGAGCATATTGAGTGCAGATAAAAGCACCACGGCCACAGCCGCGATCCGAATCGATCCGACTACTGATTCTGCTAGTTTTTTCGTCCTTTTTTACAATTCCGAAACCAAGGCACCGATTCAAGTAAAGCTCAGTGCCATTTATATCCAATTTACTTCAACGGGGGGAACCTACATCCCTAAGACGCTCAATATTAGAGGGGCTAAAAATCTAGGGGTAAATCTTGCGCTATCGGATGTAGAGGCGAAAATTTCACCCGCTCAATCTCAGTTGCCTCAGGCAGATTCGAGAATCATTGTTTCCCCCGATTGGACGAACCTGGCAACCTTTACAGATGCCAACACTGGCTTCAGTGGCAACTATTACGGCAATTCAGGATCAAATCCCACGGTTAGCAAATTTTATGATCTGAATGCGGCTGACTTCTACCCCGCTTATATGATTACCTCTCTGCCTTCCGTGGTGAATGGCACGGCATTCGAGGGATGGGAAATCAGGCAGATGGAATTTTACGGGGAGGTGATCGCCTCGTGAACCCCCAATTTGATACGAAAACTCTCATCTCACTTGCTACTTTTCTGGCTGGTGCCGGATCGGCCGTATGGGGAATGGTGCGCTTCTATGCGGATGGCGAAAAGAAGCGCTATGCAGCAGAGCGAGACTTTACTCATCTGCGAAATAATCAAGAGCAAATGAAAACTCAGATCGCTTCACTGGCAAAAGAAATCGATAGCTTAAGCGACGATATGAAAACACATCTCGCTGTTTTCAACGTTATGCTGAGTCAAAGAGGCGAGAGCGTTTCAGGTATTTTGGGCTATAAAAAAAGGCGTGATGATGGCTAACATCAATATCGAGCTAGTACAAAATTACAGAGCCTTTATTCTGAACCTCCTTAAACAAGTGGATATCGATCGGGCAGAGATGGCGATCGCACTGGAAGAAATTGCTTCAGAGATCCGGGAAAGGAAACAACAGAGTGTATAGAGCAAAATAATCATTAGCGTGGTTTTGTCTCCGTTCAGAGCAAACTACCCCAAATCGGCGCGATCGCCCTCCTGTTGAGGGTCTGAGAGTTACTCTGATTCGAATTCCCCTGGGGGTATGCAGCTAAATGTAAGAAGGGCAAGACTTTTAACGGTCTTGCCCCTCTTCTTTTTTTGCGGTTTCTTGCCTCACTGGTGGGCGCGGTCGATCGTCTCGACTCAATATCAACTCATAGGCGCGCTGGTGAATGGTGGCATTGATCCATCGATGATAGATGCGTTCATGCACCTCACGAGAATGTCCCATCTGTTTGGCTGCTAACCCAATGTCTAGCCCGTATTCCAGCGTTCTGATTGCCCATCGGTGACGGAGATCATAGAGATGAAAGGGCAAGCCGAAATCACTAAAGTAGGCGGTTGCACTATGCCCTACCCGATCGTTGGTTCGGTCTAGCTGGATGTTGGGCAGCCGCACCAGGGAGAGGGCAAATCTAGGTCTTATATCCGCGTCCCTTAAACCGACGATCGCTCCTCTACATTTTCATCAGGCTGACTGGGATGGAAGTAATCGTAAATCTGCTGCGCCAAACGCGGCCCCACACCCGGAACCGTCGTCAACTGAGCCGGAGACGCTTCACGGATGTAATCGACCGAGCGAAACGTTGCCAAAAGCTGTTTCTGTTTGTGATGCCCCAATCCAGGAATCTCGTCGAGGCTTGATCGCCGCATCCGATCGCTGCGCTGCTGCCGATGGAAACTGACGGCAAATCGGTGCGCCTCATCTCGCAATCGCCGCAATAATTGCACTCCGGGCTGGTCTGCTTCGGTGGCGAGCGGCAGTGATTCACCCGGCAAAAAGATTTCTTCTCGCTGTTTGGCTAGACTCACGACTTTCACATCTTCTAGCAAGTTCATTTCTCGCAGCACGTTCACCACCGCTGAAAGCTGCCCTTTGCCCCCATCAATCATCACTAAATCAGGAAAATCAGCATAGGCGGATGTGTGAGACTTTAAAACCGAAGACTCGCTGCTCATCTGCTCACCTCTGGCTTTTGCCGCCCCATATTTGCGAAATCGACGACTAATTACCTCCGCCATGCTGGCAAAGTCGTCAGAGTGACCCGACATCACTTTGGGATTTTTAATTTTGTAGTGGCGATAGTGCTGTTTAGCGGGCAACCCATCCACAAAAACAACCTGAGAAGCGACGGCATCAGAGCCTTGAATGTGAGAAATGTCATAGCCTTCGATGCGTCGTGGCAACTCTGGTAAGTCTAAAATCTCTGCCAGGTCGAGCGTGGCTTGGGCGTTACGATCGGCAAATCGCTGCGTTCTTGCCAACTCATACTCAGCGTTGCGCTCGACCATTTCTAGCAGTTCTGCCTTCATTTGGCGTTGAGGAGCCACGATCGTCACTTTGCGCCCTTTTGCCTGCGTGAGAAATTCTGCCAGCATTTCGGTTTCGGGTAACTCGTGCTGCACCAAAATCTCAGCCGGAATCTCAACCGGATCGACGCTCTGATAATGTTCTTCTAAAACTCGCTGCAAAATTGCGCCAGGTTCACCCGATTGAGAGTCTGCCACAAACCCTAGTCGCCCGACTAAGCGACCCGCCCGAATTTGAAAGAGTTGGACGCAAGAGTGAGTGTCGTCGGCGGCGAGGGCGATCGCGTCTCGCGAAATCGTGTCATCGGGGAGGGCGACTTTTTGCTCAGCACCGAGAGATTTGAGTCCGATAATCTGATCGCGCAGACGAGCCGCGTGTTCAAAATTAAGGGCTTCAGATGCTTGCTCCATCTGATTAGTTAGGGTTTCTTCTAGTTCGCTCGTCCGTCCTTGAAAAATCATCGCTACTTTTTGAACTGTCTTGCGATATTCTTCAGACGTAATCATTGCCTGACAAACCCCCGGACATCGCCCAATATCGTAATTGAGGCAGGGACGATCTTTAAACAAAGGCTGAGGACGTTGGCGCAGCGGAAAAATCCGTTTGACTAAGTGCAGGGTGGTTCGCAGCGTACGAGAGTCTACATAAGGTCCATAATAGCGATCGCGCTCTTTCCCCATCCGTCGCTTGCGCGTGATGAAAATACGCGGATATTCTTCTGACCAGGTGATGCACAGATAGGGATACTTTTTGTCATCTTTCAGCAACACATTAAAGTGGGGCTGATGCTGCCGAATCAAATTCGCTTCTAAGGCTAAGGCTTCGGCTTCGGTGTCGGTGACAATAAACTCGACTTCGACCACCTGACGCAACATTAAGGCAATTCGAGGTCGCGTGTCGTGCCCGTTGAAATAAGAACGGATGCGCGATCGTAGCCGCTTCGATTTACCAATATAGAGAATCTGATCGCTGCTGTCACGCATATAGTAGACACCCGGCTCTTGGGGAATCTCTTTGATGCGGCCTTCGAGACGATCGGGGTCTTGAATTAAAGGAACTGTTTTGTTCGTTAGAGTCACAGTGATTTGACGAATTGATAACCGTTGCAGTTGTGCATCTTGCGATCGGGCGGTTGATCTTTTTAGCGAATATAATTGACTTGGAATTGCTCTTGGTTTAAAGACTTATCTTTATATTCACACCTCCATCTTGAATTTTAAACCCATGATCTCCACGATCTGTTCTCGCTCTTCTACGTAGTGGCTATATTGAAGTATCAATTCACACCTCTTACTACGTACCTTGTATGAACATAGATGAGTTTGAAGCTCAAACTCGCGACAGCTTAGAGAGAGCGCTCAATCAGCTACAAACTGCGACGTTGCTGCTGGCCGCTCTAGAAATTCAAGTTTTAGAATCAGGAAACACCATTAAGGATCTCAGTCAAATAGTTGAAACTTTTATTGCTCAACAAAGAGACAGGGACAGTATTTCTGGCTCAAATTAAAAGCGTGCCAATAGGCGCGGAGCCATCAAACTAGGCGAGTCTAGAAACTGTAGGGAACTGGAAACACCCTAGATTCTGACTCCCCTCGATCCGATCGTAGCTAAATTCAGTCGGGCGGGTCGCCAAGCTCCTCGCGAATCACATCAGTTAGTTGCGAAAGGCGAATCGGTTTTACCAAATAGCGACGAGCACCGAGATCAAGCGCACGCTGTTGGTCTCGCTGAAACGCATAGGCTGAAACCACGATCGTCGGAATTTGCTTCCAGTCATCCCGTTGTTGTAACTGCTCTAGCAGCACGTAGCCGTCGATCATCGGTAGCTTTAAGTCTAACAAAATTATTTGAGGGCGAAACTGCTCCAAGGTCTCCGCAATCTGAGTGCCTTCTGCCAAAGCAAACACCTCATAGCCGCAATAGCCTAGATAGTCACTCATTAAGCGCCGATTGGCTTCATTGTCCTCAATTAAAAGAATTCGTATCGGATCTGATCCAGAGCCTTCAATTGTTGTTATCACGCATGCACCCCTTGTTGACGACTATATTTTCGGTCAACTGTGAAAATTATCGGGAGCGATCGCGGCAGAATCAAGTCATTCCGCTAAAGCCTGTATAAATTTTCACATTGTTAGATGCTCAAAACTAAGCAGATTTAGTTGAATTTGCTGCGATTTCATTCTAAAGTTCCAAAGTGTAGATATCTCTTTAGAACGGTCTTAATGACAATAGCTTAACGGCTAGTCGGCGGGAAAGGTTCCTGGCGGTGCGGCTTTTCAGTTGACCAAACCAGCGATGGAGTGCGCTGCGGTTCTCCTAACATGACTACGGAACAAGTCATTTTCTGTGTAGCTTGGGCGGTAATGTCACTCACTGCCAGCCCTCCTCCACTCGTGTGGCGACGAGAGAAGCGCAAAATCACCAAATCGTAAGACTTAGAAGCCTGGACGATCGCCTTGGCCACATCATCATCTGGAATGATTTGAATAATGAAATCACTGGTTAGGGTGATTTTTTTTGCTAAGAGAGACAACTGAGACCGAATCCATGCCATTTTGCTAGGAGACGTAGTGCGATCGCAGATATGCAGCAGCGTGATCTGCCCGTGATTGGCAGCCGCCAGCACCTGAGCAAACTTTAAAACCGCGATCGACTGCTGAGTGAGATTCTCGATCGGCACCAAGAGCCGAGATAAATTCATCGGTGAATCGAGCAACCGAGTCACCGCCACCGGGCAGTGAGATGCCCACACAACACTATCAATCACGTTACCAAACAACCGAGCCTGAAAACTGGTGCGTCGCCCCCACCCAACGACGACAAGACTAGCATTCTGTTCTCGACTGGCGCGGCTGATGCCCTGAGCGATGTTGTCATCAATGCGAAGAATCGGCTCTGCAAAAACATCAAGGTTTCGGCTGACTTCGAGGGCGCTGGTCAACAGCCCTTGTTTTTGGGCGATCGCGGCATCGAGTTTCGGCACATCCATCCGAGGCTGGGAGAGCGCGATCGCGAGAGGCGCAATTCGTCCGCCTGCTTGCCTGACAATCATGGCGGCTAACTCTAATAGATTTCCTTCAGTGCGAGGATTATAGATGGGCACGATCACTAAAGGGCGCTCTTCCGAGTCTATCCATTCTTCAGGTTGGGCTTGCTCGACTAACGCGGTGTCTAAGGTAGTCAATTCAGCCGCGAATCGAGCCGTAAGAATGGGTCCTAACGTTGCGGTAACCAGCATTAAAACAATGACGCTATTCAAAACGCTCTCAGTCAACAGCCCGGCTCGATAGCCCACGAGGGTAGCGGCTAAAGTGGCAGCAACTTGCGGTAGCGAGAGTGACCACATCACCATCATTTCTTGCCAGTTATAGCGGTAGACCAGCTTTGCCAAGAGTGCTGCCCCCAACTTGCTGAGCATTAAGCCAACGACGATCGCGATCGTTAAACTCAATAGCTGTGGGGTAGTTAAACTCTGAACGAAAGCAGGAATGCGAATCAGCAGCCCCATATCGATAAAGAAAATGGGAATAAACAGCACACTGCCAATAAAGATGACTTTCTCTTTAACCGGGCTTTCTCCCAACACCCGATTGACTGCTAAACCTGACAGAAATGCGCCGACAATCTTTTCGACTCCAATCAGTTGGGCACCGACTGCCGCAAGAAAGACGGCTAGTAGCACAAATAAGAATTGATTTCCTTCTTCATCGCCAGTTCGCCGAAAGAATTCTCGCCCTGCCCGATCGAACCCTACCAACACCACAACAGTATAGAGAGCCAGTGATACCAACAGCGTCAACAGTTTGACTAAGGTAAAGTTGCCCGCATGAATGCCGATGCAGACGGCTAACACTAAGAGCGCTCCGATATCCGTAAAAATTGTGGCTCCGATCGTCACCGTGACTGCTTCATTGCCGACCACTCCCAGCCGACTGACGATCGGATAAGCCAGCAACGTGTGCGAGGCAAACAGAGACCCGATCAGAATTGAGGCGTTCCAATCAAACCCGAAGCTGCGCCCGACGATCGTGCCCGTAATCAGGGGCACCAAAAACGTAAAGGTGCCAAACCCGATCGATTTATTTCGAGTTCTGAAAAACTGATCGATGTCAACTTCTAGCCCCGCCACAAACATTAGATAAACTAGCCCGATGTCCGACAGCAGTTGCATCGTCTCAGACTCGTTTGAAAAAACTTGCAGCCCACTCGGGCCTAGCGCAACTCCGGCGGCTAACAGCCCAACTATCCCCGGTAGGCGTATCCGTTCAAACGCTAGCGGAACGATTAGGATCACTGCTAGCAAAATCATGAAGGAGACGATCGGTTCTCCTTGAAGCGAGTGTAAAGCAGAACCCATGCAGGTGAAGATGTCTTAAAGTTGACAATCCGAACTCTAGCAATAGCAGGTTAAGATTTTTAACAAATCTACCTAGAGGTGAATTTGACTCAGAATGACGCGCAGACGATCGTAGTCATCTTTGAGCAACAGACTCAGGGTGCGTCCTGCTTGCACGAGCCAGGGGCGATCGGCTTTTCGCAATTGATAGACTTCGCGAATCGTCGCCGCCGTTAACGCATCGACGGGTGCACCGCTGACATCAAGGAGCGTTCTTAAAAAATCTAACTGTTCACTAAAAGCGATCACCTCGTCAGGATCGCAGCCATAAACCGCTTGGTGAATTTGAGGCGGACGGGGTGGAAGATGTTGATAGAAAGCGGCTGACCCGTTGCGCTTCTCAGGGTTGGGACGATAACCGACGATCGCGGCTCGAAACTCGGTTTTGAGCATGGCAAAAATTTGGGGCTGCTGCTCTCGCAAATCATCTAGCGATAGCCCCAAAGCTCTGGCACGGTGAACTGAATCGATCGGGCTAGTAGTGGCATGATAAACCACTGCATAAATGAGATTTTTTGATTCGTCATCGACCGCTTTTACCCAACTTCCAAACGGGGGCATCACCGGAAAGCTCAAGTTTTCTGGCTCTAAGCATTGGGCTAAAAATTCGGTAGTTGAAGTCTCAATGACTTCGGCAATGTAGTTGGAAGGGCGGTTTTGAGCAGCAAACTGAGGCAGCGGAAGGCGCATAAGCGGGAGGAGTTATTTTGCTTTTTTCTTGCCTGCGGTTGGCTCAAGAACTTCGATTTCGGACATCCGAAAGGTGATGAGCTTATCCCAGATGCCCCCTTCAAACAAAACGGCGACCTTGCCATCACTAATGCGTTGAACTAACCCTTGAAACCCGTAGTAAGTATCGTTAATGTTGGTGACGCGGACGGCTGAACCTGGCAAAATCATAGTCATTGTTTAGAGAACGTTTATTAATAGTGTACTAGAGCCGTTTGAATTCAGTCATTGGTCATTTCAGACGATCGACTCGAAGCTTCTCAATCAAAACTTTAATCGCTGGCGGAAATTAGCAACCGATTCGACTAGCCCGATCGCCAGAAAATTCATCAATAAAGCAGCGTTGCCAAAACTCAGCCAGGGAAGCGGGATGCCTGTTACAGGAGACAAATTGATCGTCATGCCCACATTAATCACGACCTGAAAGACGATCATTGAGAAGACTCCGATCGCTAACAGAGAGCCAAAATCATCTTTTGCATTCTGAGCAATAATCAGCAGCCGGAAGCAAATCAGCAGAAAGGTCAGCAAGACGGCTGCCGAGCCAATAAAACCAAGTTCTTCACCAATGGCGGTGAAAATAAAATCTGTATGCTGCTCAGGAATAAAGTTGAGTTGGGTTTGCGTCCCTTTGTAAAGTCCTCGTCCCCACAGTTCGCCTGCCCCGATCGCAATTCGTGACTGAATCAAGTGATAGCCACCGCCCAAGGGGTCTTGATCCGGGTTCATAAACATCGTGATTCGCTGTTTCTGGTAGTCCTTAAGAACGTACTGCCAGAGAACCCGTCCTAAACCGCCTGCAACCAGGTTGATCACAACCGGAACTAGAATTCCATAGAGCCTCCACGGCAGTGTTTTCCAGGCAGTCCAGCCGATCAGAGCGACCCAAAGCGCAATGACGATGATGCCGATCCCCCAAATGGGGAGCATTACATTAAACAAAATTGCTGAGATTACTGGAGACACCAGCAGCAGCAGCCATCCAGGGTTAGCATTGCCCCAGTAGAGCATGCCGATCGTGATCGAGCCAAAGACGAGCGCCGTTCCTAAGTTTGGTTCTAAAAACACCAGAATCCACGGCACCGCCGCGATCGCCAAAACTTTGACCATCATCGGAATGGTGGATGCCGATCGCTGATGCAAAACGGCGGCGATCGTAATGATCATGCCCAATTTGGCAAATTCTGAAGGCTGTACATTAAAGCCAAAAATATTAATCCAGCGCTGTGCCCCTAACTCTTCTCGCCCCACAAACATCACGAGTAAAAGCGAAGCATTGGTGATGCCATAAATCCACCACTTCCACTGCAACAGTTGGTCATAGCGCCACCGAGCAATCAGCAAGGCCAGCACCAGACCTACGCTGCCTGTGATCCAGTGTCGCCACCAGTCTGCCCACCCTGCGTTTAGCTCGACGCTGCGAATCATCAAGCCGCCGAGAATGGTGAGCGCGATCGGGGCAGCAAACAACCACCAGTCAACCTCCTGCCAGGGCTGCAACCAATGCTTAAAGCGAATCGGCAAAAAGGATTTCTGGAACATAGGTCAAGGGCGGGACATCAGCTAAGGAACGAGGGGAGATGTGAACTTTGAATCAATATTCAAAATTTATCTAAGTCAGCGCTGCAATTGACACTTTAGCAGCAATCTGCTGGGCGATCGCTCTCAGAGCCTGAGCCGAGGCAGAATCCGGATCACCTGCTACGATCGGCACCCCGCTATCTCCCCCTTCTCGAAGCGGAATTTCTAACGGCACACAGCCTAGAAGCGGGACGTTTAATTCCTGCGCTGTCTTTTCACCCCCCGCAGAACCGAAAATATCATAGCGGCGATCGGGCAGATCTGGCGGAATGAAATAACTCATATTTTCGACAATGCCCAACACCGGAACGCCGAGTTGTTGAAACATCTTTAAGCCCCGTCGCGAGTCAAGCAGTGCCACCGTTTGCGGAGTCGTGACAATCACTACACCTGCCATCGGGACGGCTTGCGCCATTGTGAGTTGAGCATCGCCCGTTCCGGGTGGCATATCGACGATTAGATAATCTAAATCGCCCCACTCGACTTGATAGAGAAACTGCCGAATTACGCCATTCAGCATTGGACCTCGCCAAATCACGGGCTGATCTTTATCAATCAAAAAGCCCATCGAAACGAGCTTGACTCCATGATTAAACGCAGGCTCAATAATGTCACCTTGGGCACCGGGTCGCACCGTCACGCCAACGCCTTCTAGCCCTAGCATGGTTGGCGCATTGGGTCCATAGATATCTGCGTCAATCAAACCCACTTTTGCACCTGCTTGGGCAAGGGCAACGGCGACATTGACCGCTACGCTGCTTTTGCCAACGCCGCCTTTGCCACTCGAAACGGCGATGATGTTTTTGACTCCGGCAATGCCTGTGCGATCGGGCAACGATTTCTGCGACGGGGTTTCGGCAGTCACTTCTACATCAATCTTGTTGACTCCCGGCAAAGTCTTAATCGCCCGTTCGCAATCTTCAACAATAAATTGGCGGAGCGGACAGGCAGGAGTCGTCAACACGAGGGTAAAGCTGACATTGCCGTCCTCGATCTTGACATTGCGAATCATGTTCAACTCCACCAAACTTTTGTGGAGTTCAGGGTCTTGAACGGGTTTAAGAACTTCTAAAACAGAACTAGCATTCAGCGTATCGAGCATTGTGTTCTCTACCCCAACAGCGGCGATCGGATGGCAACGATCTCGATCTTACCGCTAGGGTGGATCGTCAGGGGCATAAGTGAGGTAGCTCAAAAATCAAAACAGCCGCGATCGGGCGATGAAGGTTCAACGATCGGGTGCTCAACCGCCTGTGCCAAATCAGAGGCAACCCGTGCTGCGTAAGGTTTTGTCAGCGACCATACCAAAGGAGACAGCCACCCTTGCAGCGTCACTGAATAAGACACACACGTTCCCAAAACAGACGATTTAATTTCGTAGGTGACTCGTTCTTCAATTCCCGGCAGTGCCAAAATGCGAACACTGAGCAACGATTTGTCATCCACCCGTTCGACAAAAATCCGAATTGGAAACGGACCTAACCGAGTCATTGCCTCATAAATCAGCCCCGGTTTTGCCACCAGCCCATGAGGAAGATTGGTGCTAGACAGCAGAGGGTGCCAAGATACATCGGCTAAATCAATTATCTTTTTCCACACGTCATCGACTGATGCTGTGCTAATTGTCTGGTAAGTTCTCGCCAGCGTATATTGCAACCGCCGCCGTTTGCGATGAAGAAATTTAAATGGAAAGTTCACTCTATTTAACAAGTTCAGCATTTTCATCATCGCGATCGCGCTCCTGCAACTCAACCGGGAATTCCTATCCTAGATGAATGAGCAATTAAACCAGCATCCTCCATAAGACGGCTGTTTGCTCTCTAACAGTATGAAAAACCAAAAACTCAAACTGTATCGCTATCGTCCGAAATCTGGGGTTTAAAGTCAAAAATCTTGTGCCTAGTCTACGGGCTTTTCACAAATTCACAGAAATTAACAGTCGCGTAAACGCTGTTTTTTCTAAGAAAAGTCTGTTCTGACTAGTGTTGAGAAAGTTGGATGATCACAATTCACGATAGTCTAAATAGGTCTGCTGATTTGGGAAGCCACGGGGCTTTAGTTGCTTGCATTGACGAGACTAAAGTTATCTTCGCCGCGATCGCCCTCTCCAATAAGCGGGGATAAGGTGCTCCAATTTGCCAACCTCTACTTGAGTTAATTTCCAGGGATCGCAATTTATGACAGCTTTTTCCACTGAAGCCACCACCACCCAAGCTTTTCCCCCTTCTGATTCTCGCGATCGCGTCAGCCATTGGTTCAAGTCCTTGCAAGACAAGATTTGCCAGGGCTTAGAACAGGTCGATGGCGACGGCACTTTTCAAGAAGACAGTTGGGAACGCGCAGAAGGCGGCGGCGGTCGATCGCGCGTGATGAAAGAGGGCAAAGTCTTTGAGCAAGGCGGAGTCAATTTCTCTGAGGTTTGGGGAAAAGATTTGCCGCCCTCGATTTTGGTTCAGCGTCCCGAAGCTGCGGGGCATAGCTTCTACGCAACCGGAACGTCGATGGTGCTGCATCCTCGCAACCCCTTTGTACCAACCGTTCACTTAAACTATCGCTACTTTGAGGCAGGCCCAGTTTGGTGGTTTGGCGGTGGCATTGACCTCACGCCTTACTATCCTTTTGCAGAAGATGCCTCTCATTTTCACAATACGCTCAAGCAAGCGTGCGACATTTATCACCCAGAGTATTACCCTGCATTTAAGCTTTGGTGTGATGAATATTTCTATTTGAAACACCGTCAAGAGACTCGTGGCGTGGGTGGCATTTTCTTCGACTATCAAGACAGTCAAGGGGTGCTCTATCCGATTTCTTATCCCGGTTCGCAAATCGACACCCAGGCGGCAAACCACAGCAAAGAGGTGGGTGCGATCGAAGGACGCAACTGGGAAAAGCTGTTCTCTTTTGTGCAGGGTTGCGGCAATGCATTTTTGCCTGCTTATGTGCCGATCGTCGATCGGCGCAATGGCCTAGACTACAACGAGCATCAGCGCAACTTCCAGCTTTATCGACGTGGGCGCTATGTTGAATTTAATTTGGTCTACGATCGAGGCACCATTTTTGGCTTGCAAACTAACGGGCGCACCGAATCAATTTTGATGTCTCTGCCACCTCTAGTTCGCTGGGAATATGGCTTTCAACCCCAACCTGGTAGCCCTGAAGCTGAACTTTATGACACCTTTCTAAAACCTCAAGATTGGGTAAACTGGTCAGCTAACGCTAAAGCATAGAATGCTCGATCGCTGATTCAGCTTCTCAAGCGGGAGCGCGGAAGTCGAAAAATACCTAGACGAGAATCTAAGTATTATTGGTCTCTTGCGCTCCCCACTGTTTTGAGTCTGCCCCAGCCATTTGCTGCGTTAGAAATCAGGATTTGGGGGCATAACTGAGCTTGGTGTCCATTGCGTCCGAGCCTGCCCGACGAATCAACCTGAATATCTATAGCATGAGAAAAGCCAATGGTTTACATGGAGAAGGCAATTGACATGGAGCAAACAACGCACATCACCCAAGACGGAACCACCGTGATCATTCTCCAGCCTATGGGTCGCCTGGATATCACCACGGCTTGGCAGTTTCGTTTAAAGCTCCAAGAATGTATCGCCAAATTGAGCCGTCACGTGGTCGTCAATTTGGGTCAGGTCAATTTCATTGATAGCTCTGGCTTAACGTCGCTGGTCGCCGGAATGCGCGACGCTGACAAAGTTAGAGGTAGTTTTCGCATTTGTAACGTTCACCCCGAAGCAAAACTCGTCTTTGAAGTGACGATGATGGACTCGGTGTTTGAGATTTTTGAAACCGAATTAGAAGCGCTAGAGGGCATTCCGAGAGGAGTCGCGAGTTAAAAGAAGACCCTAATAGCCTTGGCGCTTTGTGAATTCATAAGCGCCTAAAATTGCTCCCCAAAGAGCTTTGCCCGTATCGGGGTCAATGCCTTTGTCGTAGCTCAAGAACTTCTCAGAGTTAGCTTCAAACCCCAAGGACACTTGGCGAGTTTCACCCTGATAGGGAAAGCAACAGCGAGCATTAGCAGGGGGCAACGCTTTAAAGTGGCTGCCCTGCAAAATCTGCGTGTGCGTCACCTGGAGAGTGCAGCCCGGTAAAACTTCTATGTGATCTTCGGTTAGATTTTCTAACAACTCTGGATGTTGCCCCGCGCCCAGGAACGCTGAAGGATCTTTAAACCGATAATATTGCACCTTTAATGGAAACTGAGGGTCATCTTCTGCTGACTGAATTCGCAGCAGCCGCTGACGATAGGCTTGATCTAGCTGCAACACATTCGCTTGTTCGGCAAACACCGTGAGGCTGTCTTGAGTGAACAGATTGACACGGCGATGCCAAGCTTTTAAGTGGACAAACCAAATAGGGTCAGAGATCGCTTGTTCTCGGTTATCAAATTCGCCCCATAAACAGTCAGCCAGCGTATTGATTAGCGCATTCATGAAGAGTGGTACGATCGCAACAAGTTTCACAATACTGCATCCTTGCCGTTTCAGATTTCTTCATCTCCGATCGACGACCCGACCTATCTCACGCACCGACGTTGGATGATTCGTGCCTTAGAGCTTGCAGAAGCAGCGGGCAACGCAGGTGATGTGCCAGTTGGTGCGGTGATTGTGGGTGCAAATGGGCAGATGCTTGCAGAAGCAGAAAATCGTCGAGAGCGTGACCACGATCCGACTGCTCATGCCGAAGTGCTGGCGCTTAGAGCCGCCGGACAGAAGCAGCAAAACTGGCATCTCAACGACTGTACCCTTTATGTGACGTTAGAACCCTGCCCGATGTGCGCGGGGGCGCTGGTGCTGGCTCGATTGGGGCGGCTTGTCTACGGAGCCGATGATCTCAAAGCGGGGGCAGTGCGATCGGTGTTAAATGTGCCAGACAGCGCGGCTTCTAACCACCCGTTGCCAGTGCTGGGCGGCATTTTAGAATCGGCCTGTCGTCAGCAGTTGCAGGATTGGTTTCGCGATCGCCGCAAGCTCACAGACTGCTAGATTGACGATTAACAGACTCCTACGATCTCATTGATTTGCAGGGGTTATAGCCCCACAACACTGTCTGGAATCGCAACTCATATCACTGTATAACTCTGTGAGCAGTCAGTTAGTGGTTACAGAATTCCTATGAAAAAGTTAATTTCAATGCTTGCGCTCTCAGCCTGTGCAGTCACTCTTATGGGTTGTGGTACTCTTCAAAGCCAAGCCGTTCAGAAGAGTCGATCGAGTCAAGCGTCAAATTTCAACTCTCAAGAAATTGCAGCGACTAACGCTGAGACTAGCAAAGTTGGAACCCCAGAAGTTCTAGCCGCTGAAACTCCTCAGCAGACGGATGCAAAGACGATCAGTAATGGCAACTGGACGGTTACGATCGCCAATATTAATTCGTGGTCTGGCGTGAATGGAACTGGAAATCTCAGCTATCACGGCTGCGACTCACAGGGAAAATGTATCGATCTGACGAACGGAACGATCAGTTGTCGCAATGGAATCTGCATCACAGGCTGGAAAAACGGGGACTATGTTTATGCGATCGCAGAACCGATCAGTGAATCAACACAGTCTCAATCCTCTAAAACAACGCTAACCGTTCGCAAAAATGACACTGAAATCTTAAGAGAAAGCGGATTCAGTGCCGTTCGCCAAGCCAACTCGCGAAACGGTTGCGCTCTAAGATTTAGTGCACGTTCGCACATTAAATGTCGCGATCGCCAACCTGCTTCCGCATTGAATCATCAGCCTAAAAACCTTGTCCATCAAGCCTTGTAGAGATTTTAACCTAGAAAGCGACATTTAACTGTTTTCGCAAGTTAAACGTCGCAAAGTTAATTTCGCAAATTAGAAGTCGTTTTGTCGAGAAAAAACTCTTCGCAAATTAGAAGTCGTTTTTCTTGGTGCAGCTAATTTTTCATATTGACGATCACTCTCTCGCAATAGGATTGACAACCATTAGAGTTTTTGTACAGCGCCAAATTAAAGGACATCGAGACACATTTGCGTCGTTCAGCCTCAGGTCATCAAGACTGCTAAGCCCTCTCTAAGCGAAAAATGGAGCTATACTGCATCAGGGCACAGATTGCGTGTTACGAAAGGACTGAAAGCGAAGCGTTAATAGGGAGTCTAACTCCTGTTTATGCGTCGTGTGGCATTGGTCAAGGCCATGAGAAATGGCAGTCTTGAACTGAGCGAAGTCAGCATAATAGGTCGAGTACAAGCACTGC
>NZ_MPPI01000013.1:0-7916 GCF_001895925.1 Phormidesmis priestleyi ULC007
AGAACATTTTGTTGAACGAAGGCATCCGCGCTTGGATGGCTTCTCAAGACCAGCCTCACGAAAAATTTGTATTCCCTGAAGAGGTTCTGCCTCGCGGTAACGCTCTCTAAGATTCAGATTGCACATTTTCCATCGCTCCCACTATCAAGGTGGGAGCTTTTTTGTGAGATTGCAACACGCTCGAAAAAGTCTGTGTTATCTTGATTAAAGCAGTGAAAATTATCTGCTTTTAACGCTGTAAACCTTTGATAATAAAGCCGTTTAGGCAATAGGAGGTGATGCCCATGCAAGATAGTAGTATACGCCTGGGTCGTCAGATTGTGTTGAACTGGCTGCGCGCCGGGGCTGTTCTCTAGAGTTAGATCTTCCGCACAGGTAGAGATGGCTCATCCATAACGGCTGACTAGCTTGGAGTCCCTTCCGGCAGTCTAGTTTCAATCTGAAGATCCGCTACACCGCTCCTGCCCCTTAGAGTTTTGGTTTTACCAAGATTCTTTTGGCAGGAGCGGATAGTTTTTTAAAGGGACGATCTTGGCAGCCGTGAGTCTAGGCAAAGCTCAGTTTATGTTTCTTGAAGCTTCCGTGAATCAGTAGTTTCATAGAAGCATGTATTCCTTTCGGTAGAGGCGATCGAAGGTCAACCTTTAGAGAATGCTAGGGGCAGACTGCAAAAGAAAGCGTTTTGCGATCGATGTTTGATCAAAATACTGAGTACTCTCTCGACAAACATCTGCTATTATTTTCAAAGTCGCTTTCTAATTGTAATTTGGCGTAATTCAACTGCTTAGGTGATAGCCTCATGTGGGTTTTGTGATTTTGCAGCAGTTTACAAATCTGGATTGGACAGGTAGAAGGCTCAAACAGTCGCTCTATAAACAGGTGTGAGGAGAATATTCATGTTTAAATTTCTGTTGAATTCGTTAGTGGTCAGCCCGGCAGTTTTAGGGGCAGCTCTAGCGCTTTCTTCTGGGGCGATCGCCGCAGAAAAGTCAGTAGTCGTTTCGTCATCTCCGGTGACAACGATTGCAGCAAAAACTCAAGAAATTGAGGCGCTTGTCGCACCGTCTGTTGAAGTCAAAACTACTCAAGCTGCTGAAGTTGTCGCTCCTGAAGCAATTCAAGCTAAAGCGGTTTCTGAAACAACCGCAGAGCTAAAGCTTTCTAAAGTCGCTCCGATTCAAATTGCTCAGGTTTCTGCTCCAGAAGCGCAGCCTTCAGCACCGAGTTCTGATCTCAACTCGATCGACCAAATCAATCGTTACAGCCGTGAAGGAAAGTCTGGCGCATCGGTTGGACAGGTCACCTCTGTTTCTCAATTGTCTGACGTTCGACCAACTGACTGGGCATTTCAAGCATTGCAGTCTTTAGTCGAGCGCTACGGTTGCATTGTGGGCTATCCCGACAAGACCTTCCGAGGAAATCGCGCTCTCACCCGCTTTGAGTTTGCGGCTGGTTTGAATGCCTGTCTCGATCGGGTCAACGAGCTAATCGCGGCTGCTACGGCTGACTTGGTGAAGAAGGAAGACCTGGCAACCCTGCAAAGGCTTCAAGAAGAGTTTGCGGCTGAACTAGCAACCTTGCGTGGTCGGGTTGACGCTCTAGAAGCTCGGACTTCAACGCTTGAGAAGCAGCAATTTTCTACGACTACCAAACTGGCGGGCGAAGCTATTTTCGCAATCACCGATGAGTTTGGCGTTAGGAACAGCGGTGGCAACAACACGGTTTTTCAAGACAGAGTTCGTCTGGCTTTGAACACCAGCTTTACAGGTAGTGACCTGTTAGTTACTCGTCTTGCAGCAGGTAATGCAGGAACATTCAACCTACAGAATCCGAATCGGCTAGGGCTGGGGCAAGTAAGTGGGACGAATGCTGAAGGGCTTCAAACTTTCAACTTTGGCAACACGGGTGGTAACCAAATCTTTGCTGACTGGGTTGCCTACTTCTTCAACCTTGGCGAAAAGGTTAGAGTTTACGTCCCCGCTGTGGGAGGTCTTCACTATGACTATGCACCCACGGTCAGCCCTGCTCTGGACGCGTTTGATGGTGGCACAGGTCCTCTTTCGGTCTTTGCTCAACGGAACCCCATCTATTTGATTGGTGGTGGTGCTGGCGCGGGCATCAACTTTGAACTGACCCCAGCATTTACCATCAGCGCTGGCTATTTGGCGGATAATTCAAATGGTCGTGATGCCCTCGGTAATGCTGTTCCCTCGACGGTTGCTAGTGCAAACAACCCTTCTAATGGGAATGGTTTGTTCAACGGCAGTTACTCTGCACTAGCTCAGATCACCTTCAAGCCTAGTCAAGCCCTGAGCTTAGGTTTAACCTACGTCAACGCTTACAGACGATCAGCGATCTTTGACACAGGTAATGGTGGCACTGGCGGTTCTGGCACTTTGTTTGCTAACCAAGGAAGGAACGTACTTGGCGCAGTTACCCCGTCTGAGATCAACGCTTACGGTGCCGAGGTTGCTTTTAGACTTAGCCCTCAAATTGTGTTGAATGCCTTTGGCTCTTACATCAACGCTGATTTTGTGGGTGACAACGCTGGTTCTCGTACCATTTGGACTTATGGTGCGGGTGTTGCCTTCCCTGACTTTGGTAAGAAGGGTAATCTTTTGGGATTCATGGCAGGGGCAGAGCCTTACTTGGGGAACCCGACCGCGGTTCAAAGAGCGCAGGGCGTGAGCAACAGCATTCCTCTTCACATTGAAGGGTTCTATAAGTATCAACTGAATGACAACATCTCGATTACGCCTGGTGTGATTTGGGTGATTAATCCTGGTCAGAATGACAACAACGACGACGTTGTGATTGGCACGGTGAGAACAACCTTCACCTTCTAATCGCGAGTTCTTCTGAATAGATTTTAAAGAGCCCTGCGATCGCAGGGCTTTTTTATTGCAAATCAGCGATCGTTCTGGGAACAATGCCCTATCTAATTCTTCTAAACTCTTGATGCAAAGCAACCCTAGGAACCCTCCTGAAAACCTGCTTTGATTTGGTAAGCCTTTTAACCCTGTCGTTTGGCAGGGTTTTTGTTTAATTTGAGTTGATTATCTTGACATTGACAAACTTACTACCGTTTGACTAATTCTTTTAGCGTGTCTTCGATCGATCGTGGGTTCCATCCTAGTTCTCGTCTCGCTTTTGTGGCATCGACTCGGACACAGCGATCGTAAAGATAATGAACTCGTTCTCGGTCGATCGGAGGTTGCCACGAGAAGATACGACCGATTACATCCAAGATATTACCAACGACGCGAACCACTGGCTCAGGCGCATCAGCCGGGACAGAGATTCCCGTTTCCTGACTAAAAATCTCAAACATTTCACGAGTCGATAAATCTCCAGACGAGAGGATGTAGTATCCACCGAGTTGACCTCGATCGGCAGCGAGCATCATCGCTTCTGCTAAATCGTCCACATGAACAATTCCTGTGATTCTTTGTCCGCCTGCCCAAACTTTTAACCGTCCTTTGAGAAAGGTATTGAGGACGGGCATAAAGTGCGGATCGTCTACGCCAAAGATCCCAGAAGGCATCACACTTACAACTGGAAATCCTTTAGCGGAGGCTTGATCGACAAGTTGTTGAGCGTTATATTTTGTGCGATCGTAAGCAGAAGAAAAGTCTTTTTGAGTCCGCTCGAAGGTTTCGCCAATGACTTTTCCTCTCGTGTCGCCAAAAATACCGATCGTGCTGCAATACACCATTTTAGAAACGCCGATCGATTGGGCCACTTCTAAAACTGCACGAGTTCCTTCGACGTTGACTCGCTCCATCTCGATCGCGTTGACGAGTCCGAGTTCGACATAGGCTGCGGTGTGAAAAACGGTATCAACTCCTTGCATTGCTTGTGCGAGAGCGGCTCGATCGGTGATGTCACCATAGGCGAGATCGATCTGACAATCCGCTAATCGATCCAAGTTACTGGACTTTCGCACCAGACCCACCACGGAATCGCCTCGTTTTTGTAATGCTTTGACTAAGTGGGAACCAGTAAAGCCATTTGCCCCGGTGACGAGTACCTTCATAATTCACCTTCTAAACCAGCGTCTTTTCATACATTCGATAAGTTTTATAGACTTTGCCTCCAGAGGCTTCGATCAATTTACGTGAAGCAAAGTTATCTTCATAAACCCAAGACAATTCTGCTCTTTTATAGGGTTTGCCCTTTTGAATTCCTCCACTCATGCCCAAGTAAATTAGTGCCAGAGGAACCATTTTGCGGCGAAACTCTGGAAGCGAACAGATTGCAATCACCCGCCCTTGATCAATTTGACGACGATGCCAAAGAAACTTGAGAACTCCAAGCCAGTTAAGTTTACCGTTAACGTGCTTGAGTGGAATGTTGTAATCCGGCAAGCCCATCCAGAAGCCGATCATTTCACCGTTATATTCGGCGATCGGAAACACATCGGGATCGACTAGACTTTGCAGCGATTTCGCCTCTTCTAAAAACTCTTCTTGAGTGCGAGGGGTAGAACTCCAGTTGTCAGAAAAGGCTTTCGTAAATAAATTATAGAGACTGATCGCATCTTGCTCAAATCCTTCGCCTTTAGTTTGCAGGGGGCGAAAGTTAACCCCAGATTTACAGGCAATTTTGTAGCCCTTCTCAAATTCTGGAGAGAGCGGTTTATCGAGCGGAAAGTCATAAGCATAGGCATCTTTGGCTTTGTGCCAGCCGTCTTGCTCTAAAAACTTAGGATAGTACGAAGGATTGTAGGGCATCATCACCATTGGCGGTGAGTCAAAGCCGTCTACTAAAAACAGGCAATTATTGTGAGTTGAGAGATCGATCGGACCTCTGACTTCGGTCATTTCTTGCTCTCTTAACCATTGAGATGCTGCGTTTAAAAGAGCTTGAGCAACCTCAAAGTTTTCAATGCACTCAAAAAATCCAAAAATGCCAATCTTTTTGCCTTCGCGATCGACGAGACGATCGTTGACTGCTGCCACAATTCGACCGACGGGTTTTGCGTCTCGAATGGCAACAAACTGCTGAAGTCTGCCATATTGAAAAAAGGGATTGCTGGGATCGAACTTTTTAGCAATGTCACTGCGAAGCGGAGACACCCAGTTACGATCGTGGGCATACACCGTAGTCGGAACATCCAAAAACATCTTCTGTTCTGCTGAGTTTGTGACAGCAATCACCTGAAAGTTTAGGTGTCTTGGTTGAGAAGGAGTCGAGTTTGTGCCAATAGGAGAATTCATCATTAGATAGCCTCTTTTAGGCTGCCGCCAATCACTAATAACTGTTATGGAAAATATACCAGTTCCAACTCCAATAGTGGGTGCATAAAAAAGCGTGAATTCGATGAAGCTTTTCGCTGCGGTTGCAAATCCGGGCTGCCCCCTAAATCCCCCAAAATTGGGGGACTTTGAACCTAAATTCTGGGCTTGAAGTCCCCCAGAACTGGGGGATTTAGGGGGCTGAAGAACGCAGCGAAAGAACTCATCGAACTGACGTTAAAAAAGCGATCGTTCCCTAAAAAGAATGATCGCTCTCAACTCTTTAAAGTCACTAAAATCAGGCACTAATCGTGGGTTTATAAACCAAATCGCGCATCTTCACCATGCTTGTTACCAAGCGATCCATCTCTTCTTTGGTGTGCAGAGCGTTGACTGTGATGCGAATTCTCGGTTTAGCGATAAACCAAATTGGAGATACCCAAATTCCGCAATCCAGCAATTCTCTCGCATAGACTTTGGGGTTGAGTTCTGGAGGCAGCAAAACTGGCACGACATTTGTTTCTCCAAGCGCTGCAAAATCATGGGCCTCAAGACACGATCGTAAATATCGCGTGTTTTCTTGAAGAGCCTTGACTCGATCGGGTTCTTTGCTGACGATGCGGATGCTCTCCAGCGCGGCGGCTGTGGTAGGAGGCGGTAACGAAATTGTTCCGATCGAGGTCGGTGACACGTCTAATAATGGCTTGAGTTCGGGCACATGGGTGCTGATTGCTGCGCCTGCTGATGCCGCAAACTTAGAAAATGTTGTCATGATCAGAGGCGTAATTCCTCGATCGATCGCGTCTTGCGGCATGAGTCCAAAATGTTCATAAATGCCGCGACCTGTTGCCCCGATCGCGCCACTGGCGTGCGCCTCATCCATCACCAAAACTGAATCAGGATAGTTAGCAAGCACATCGATCATCTCCGGCAAGGGAGCGATGTCGCCATCCATTGAGAACACTGCATCAGAAATGACGAGGATACGATCGGTGGGTTGAGCATAGCGCTTCAGCTTTCGCGCCAAATCTTCAACGTCACAATGGCGATAGGCCCGCACCCGCACTCTAGGACTGTGCCCAAACATTTTGCCAGAGCGAGTTCCTGCATTTGCGACAGCGGTGACGATGCAGCCATGATTCAAAACATCCGTCAAAATCAGCGTCTCACGGTTATTTTGAAACCCCGAAATGGGAATCGCCAAATGGCAAAACGCATCCATCAACGCTTGCACCGCCATCCACGCATTGAGAAAAAGCTGAGTGTGAGGCAGGTGCTTGAACGCTGAAATCTCATTTTCTAGCTGACGATGCAAATCAATGCGACCACTGAGCACCGAGGTAGAACTGTTCGACGTTCCATATTGCCAGATGGCATCAACGGCAGCTTGCTTGACCGATTCTTCTTGGGTCAGCCCCAAAACATCGTTGGTGCAAAAGGTGAGAACGGTGCGTCGTCTCCCCGTTTCAGCCTCCTCGATCTCGACAAAATTTCCCTGGCGTTTGTGGCAAATGTACTCATCGGGATCTAAGCCGCTTTCGTACCAGCGCCGCACGTACTCCTTGACAACTTGCACAGTAAACTCCTCTCACCTTTTTTTAGACAGCGATTCTATAAAGCTGCGCCAAGCGCGTCGCAACTAATCCAACCCTATATCTGGCTTGCGAAGGACTCCGCTAACTCATCGATACGAAGCTGAAGTATAGGAACATGCGTCAATTAGTCAATTGTCTGAATCCAGCTTATCAGTAAGCACTCTAACTAAGTGAGTTCAAAGTCACTGATTGCAGAAAAAGACAGTCCGTGAGCCAGCACTCAGTGATGCACTACTCATAACGGACGGTCTTTTGGTCAATTTGGTTGCACGCTGGGATCAAATTTCTGCCACTGCCCGCTCGACTAAACGACGAGCCAGCGTTTGCGTTCCGGTGTGGGTGTAGTATTTGACGGCTACGTCGAGAAATGCGCCCACATAATCGAGTTTGTCAGCAGAAATATCGACATATTGTTTGACGTGGCTCAATAGACTTTCTTGAGTCAAGTTCCGAGAACTCACAAAATCGCCCATCCAGCCTTTGACCGAATCGAAACTTTGGGTGATAAAACCAAGCTGACCAGCAGGGTTGCCACCTGGAATCAAGCTGCTAACGCTCTTAAAGCTTGGGTTGTGTTGAAGCTCATCGGGGGTTGTCTGCTGAATCGTAGATAGCCCCATATTGATAAAGTCGGCCCCTAGCGGAATGATGCCATCAAAACAGACCAGTGCCGCCATCCGCATCAGAGATTCGCCGCTATAGTCGCCCAACGCACCCAAGAAGTCGCCGATGCTATCTCCCGGAATGCCGTTAATTTGGCAAAATGCGACCAGTTCGACTACGAGCTTGATGCACAGGTCGAGACTTTGCACTTTTTCAGGTTTGGGGGTGAGATTGCCCAAAAATCCTAAAAACGAAATGTCTTGACCAATTTTGTTTGCCATCGCGGCGGCACCTAAAGCGCCAGCAGCATTATCGACGGTTTGATAGAGCCACATTGCGCGCTGATAGCCTTGAGACTCATCGTTATAAAGATAGACGGCTCGCTCTCCGATCGCTTGAATCATTGCTTCATCGGTTTCGCCTGTGACTGCCTGAATCGTGTTGGTGAAGCCCGTCAAGTTTTGCCATTGCCCTGGAATCA